>NZ_BBWS01000038.1:0-34983 GCF_001463925.1 Aureimonas sp. N4
GCGAGCGACCCGCCTCGATCCGACCTGCGATCTGCGCTTAGCGCAGGAAGTCCAGCAGATCCTTGTTCAGCCGATCCGGCACGGTGGCGAAAAGCCCGTGCGGTTCGCCCTCGTATTCCACCAGACGCGCGCCCGAAATGGCCTTGGCGGCGGCTCGGCCCGTCGGGTCGATCGGCACCGTGTTGTCACCCGTGCCGTGGATCACCAGCGTCGGAATGGTGAAGGCCTTGAAGTCGGGGCGGAAGTCGGTCTTGCCGAAAGCATCCACGCAGTCGATCGTCGCCTTGGGGCTCGCCATCACGCCGAGCACGAAGGACCAGTCGAGAACGCCTTGGCTGACAGGGTGGGACAGAAGCCCGACGCCGTAGAAGCTCTTGGAAAAGCTCTGGAGGAAGGCGAAGCGATCCTTTCGGATCTGGGCCTTCATGTCCTCGAAGACGCTGGCGTCCACGCCGTCCGGATTGCTCTCATCCTTCAGGAGATAGCCGGCGACCGAAGCGACCAGAACCGCCTTGGAAATGCGCGACGCGCCGTGGCGGCTGAGATAGCGCGCGATTTCGCCGCCGCCCATGGAGAAGCCGACCAGTGAGACATCCTTCAGATCGAGCCCGTCCAGAACGGCGGCAAGATCGTCGGCGAAGACGTCGTAGGTATAGCCCGTGGCGGGATGGCCCGACTGGCCGAAGCCGCGCCGGTCATAGGTGATGACGCGAAAGCCCGCTTCCAGAAGCGCGACGGTCTGATACTCGAACATGTCGCCGGTCAGCGGCCAGCCGTGGATCAGCACGACTGGGCGACCCTGGCCCATGTCCTTCACGTGAAGCTGTGTGCCGTCCTTGGCTTCGATATAGGCCATTTCAGGACCTCCTTAACATCGATGATGCCAGTCCAACACGCATCAACCCCAACCTGTTCCCGGCCAACAAGCACGCCGTTTCAAGCAACCCCGCGATATCGGTCAGCCGGATGCAGGTTCGGCGCATGGCATCCGTCAAGGATGCGCGCCGAAAAGGCGCGCTTGTGATACCTCGAGGCTTGAGTGTCGCGCCGAGCGATGGCAGGTGAAAGAGCTTTGCCTTTTCGAGGGCGCGACAGTGCGGTGCCAGAGACTCCATGCGGTTCCAGACGTTCACCACCCAGGGTGTGGCCCTCAAGGAGCGTTACGAGGCGTGGCGCGAGCGGGCCTGGCCGTCCATGGCCAAGATGATGCAGACCGACAAGCCATCGGGCGAGTTCTATTCCCATATCCGGTCCTACCAACTCGGCAGCATGGTTCTGCAAGAGGCGCGGATGACCGGCCAGACCTACACGCGGACATCGCAACTGATCCGGTCGGATGGGATGGATGGCATCAGCTTGGGGGTCAGTCTGGCGGGTCGGGTCCACGGCGAGACGGCGGTCGGCTCCTACAAGGCCGGCCCCAACTCTGTTCTGTTCGGCGATCTCAGCGCACCCTACACGCATAACTCGACCAATGCCCATTACGTCACTCTGGTGTTCAACCGGAAGGACATTCAGCGCCTCGTCCCTCGTATCGACGGCCTGCACGGGCTTGTCATGGCGGGCAAGGACGCCGCTCCCGTCGTGCGGCAGGTCACCTCGCTTCTCCAGCAGCTTCCCGATGCCAGTGACGAAACCGGCGCCCATCTGGGGGACGGGCTGACGGGCGCTTTCCTGTCGCTCCTGAATTCGACGGGTACGGTTTCGCTCAGCGAGGAAGCCCATCTGTCGCGTTTGCGCACCGAGGTCCGCTGGATCATCCAGCAGCGTTTCCGCGAGGCCGATCTCGACGTCGCGCGCATTGCGGCCATGTCGAAGGTCTCCCGCGCCACGCTCTACCGCGCCTTTTCGGATGGCGAGGGCATCTCGGCCTATGTCACGCGCGTACGCCTGCAAATGGCGACCGCTGCCCTCGCCGATCCCGGCGACGTCAGGCTGATCAGCGAAATCGCCCTATCAGTCGGCTTCGATCAGGTCTGCAATTTCAACCGCGCCTTCCGCCGCATCTACGGCTGCACCCCGCGCGACTGGCGTCACCACAGCCGGACGATCGGCGCTGCCGCCTGACGCGTAGAACTCGTCGCTCGATCGTCAGCCGATACCGGCCGACAGGCGTTTGCCGTCCGCACCGAACAGATGAGGTGCGGCGGCGAAGGCGAGGGGAAGAAGGCTGCCTTCGCGGGCGGCCGCGCGGTCGGGCGTCGCCAGGGTCAGCGCGCGCCCATCGCCCGTGCGTGCGTGGATCAGGGTCGAGCCGCCGAGATTTTCGGTGATCTCGACCTTGGCCGTCAGCACCGGCGCGCCGGCGTCGATACGCAAGGCCTCGGGGCGAAGGCCGAGCGTGACGCTCTCTCCCGGCACCAGCGCGCGCTCGAAGGGGCCGGTGATCGTCTGCGGCGCTGCAAAGGCAGGGGAGGCGATGCGCGCCGCGCCGCTTAAGGCGGATTCCACGACCCCATCCAGAAAGCTCATTCGCGGATTGCCGATGAAACCGGCGACGAAGAGATTGGCGGGGTTGTCGTAAAGCTCGGTGGGCGAGCCGACCTGCTCGACCTCGCCGTTGCGCAGCACCACGATACGGTCGGCGAGCGTCATGGCCTCGACCTGATCATGCGTGACATAGATCATGGTCGCGCCGATCTCGCGGTGAAGCTTGGCGATCTCGACGCGCATCTGCGTGCGAAGCTCGGCGTCGAGATTGGAAAGCGGCTCGTCGAACAGGAAGAGCTTGGGCTTCCTCACGATGGCGCGGCCGATCGCGACGCGCTGGCGCTGGCCGCCCGACAGCTGCTTGGGGCGACGGGCGAGAAGCGGCTCGATCTGCAGAATGCGCGCGGCCTCCATGACGCGCGCCTGGATTTCGGCCTTGGGCACCTTGTTGATCTGCATACCGAACGCGATGTTGTCGTAGACCGACATATGCGGAAACAGCGCATAGGACTGAAACACCATGGCGACGTGCCGCTCGGCCGGGTCGGCATGGGTCAGGTCTTCGCCGTCGATCAGGATGCGCCCGTCGGTGGTTTCCTCCAGCCCCGAGATCATGCGTAGGAGCGTGGACTTGCCGCAGCCGGACGGGCCGACGAACACCACGAACTCGCCCTTCGCCGCCTCGAAGGACACGCCCTTGATGGTTTCCACCGCGCCGAAGCGCTTGCGGACCTGTTCGATCTTGAGAAAGGACATGGTGTCTATCGCCTCGCTGGCAGGGGCCGCTTTCGTCACCGCCCGGTGGCCCGCTGCGGGGCCGCCGGGTCGCTCATACCGCTCGTGTCAGGCGCGCGCCCATTCGGGCAGCCACTCGCCATGGGCTGCGGTGAGCTTGTCCACGAGGCTCCAGATCTGGTCGAGGTCGAGTTCGGCGCCCGTGTGCGGGTCCATCATCGCGGCGTGGTAGATATGCTGGCGGTTTTCCGTCATCAGCGCCTTCACCGTCAGCTCCTGCACGTTGATATTGGTGCGCACGAGGGCGGTAAGCTGCACCGGCAATTCGCCGATATAGGTCGGCTGAATGCCGTTGGCGTCCACGAGGCAGGGCACTTCGGCGGCGCAATTGTCAGGCAGCGAGGTGATGCAGCCATTGTTGCGCAAGTTCCCGTAGATGACCGAGGGCTCGCCGGTCCAGACCGAGTTCATGATGGAGGAGGCATATTCATGGCTCTCCTTCACCTCGATCGTGTCGGAGCCGGTGAGAGCGGCCGACTCGCCCTTCCAGCGGGCGATCTGCTCCACGCAGCGCTTGGGGTATTCGTCCAGCGGAATCTCGTATTTCCGGATCAGGTCCTCGCGCCCCTCCTTGATGAACCAGGGCGTGTACTCGGCGAAATGCTCGGAGCTTTCGGTGACGAAGTAGCCCAGCCGCGTGAACATGTCGTAGCGCACTTTGTTCGGGCAGCGCGCGTTCCAGCTGGAGGGCTTCGGGATGCGGCCCGCGCGGTAGCCCTCCAGAAGATCGGGATAGAGATCGCGGAACGAGCCGTCCGGCAGCTTGCGTTCGAACTTCAGATAGAAGGCCATATGGTTGATGCCGGCGGCGCGATAGCGCAGCTCGGAAACGGGAATGTCGAGATCGCGCGCCAGCTCGGCGGCCGTGTGCTGCACGGAATGGCAAAGCCCGATCTGCCGGATGGCGGGGAATTTCTCCGCGATGGCCCAGGTGTTGATCGCCATCGGGTTGACGTATTGCAGAAGGATCGCCTCGGGGCAGACCTCCATCATATCGGCGCAGATGGCCCAGAGATGAGGCACGGTGCGCAGGCCCCGCATGATACCGCCGACGCCGAGCGTATCGGCGATGGTCTGTCGCAGCCCGAACTGCTTGGGGATTTCGAAGTCGGTGACCGTGCAGGGCTCGTAGCCGCCGATCTGGAAGGCGACCACCACGAAATCGGCCTTCTCCAGCGACTGGCGGCGGTCGCTATGGGTTTCGATCGTGGCGCTGGCGCCGAGCGCCCTCACCAGCTTGCCCGCGACGATCTCGCTCTCGGCCAGGCGTTCGGCGTTGACGTCCATCAGCGCGATGATCGCGTCCTTGAAGGCCGGGCGGTGCAAGACATCGCCGATGATGTTCTTCATGAAGACCGTGGAGCCGGCTCCGATGAACGTGATCTTGGGGCGTCGCATGGCGTGTCCTTGAAATTCTTGGGTCGCGGAGGAGGAAAGGGAGAGGGAGCCGAGCGGGCGCGGGAGCGTGTCCCGCCCGGCTCCGAGCCGGTGGGAGCGCCGGCCCAAAACGGGAGATCGACCGGCCCGCTTTGTCGCCGGGCCGGAAGGCAACAGGCGATGGGGCAGCGCCCCGGCTCCGTTGGTCAGAACAGGCCGTTCACCTGCGCATTGGCATCCTTCAGGACGGTCGCCGGATCGCCGCGGCCGAGCAGCACGTTCTCGACCGCCGCCGTCAGGATGGCGAAGATTTCCGAGCCGTGTTCGGAGATCGGGAAGGGGAAGGTCGTCTGGGGCGTTGCGACCTCCACGAAGGCCGAGACGTCGAGCCCCTTGGCCTTGTGCGCGGCCTCGGCCGCCTTGGTGCCTTCGGGGCGCGCGGGGAAGACGACGCCGGCTTCACCGACGATCGTCTGGCATTCCGAGCCGCCGAGATATTTCACCCACTCCCAGGCTTCGTCCGGGTGTTTCGTGCCGGCATAGATGCTGTCGGCGAGGCCATTGAACATGGACTTGCGCCCGTCCGGCCCCTTGGGCAGAGGCGCGAAGCCGACATCGGTGCCCTTGGCGTCGCGATAGGCGGCGATGTTCCAGGAACCATCGGGCACGATCGCGGCCTTGTTGGCGGCGAAGATGGCGGTGGCGTTCAGTTTGCCGGTCTGCTCCTGGCTGAGGCTGACGCCCTTCTGCAAGGCGAGATCGCGCAACCAGGTGAGGGTCTGGGCGAGCGCCGGGCTGTCGTAATTGTAATGGGTGCCCCAGGACTCGTCGATCGGCCGGAAGCCGTCGGAGGCCGCAAGGAAGCTCCACTGGTTCTGGCCGTAGCCGTCCGCTGTGGTCGTGGCCCAGCCATAGGTCGCGACCTTGGACTTGTCGAAGCCCGCCTCGTCGCCACGCTTGCCGGCCTGATCTATCGCCAGATGCGCGATGACCTTCTGGAGCGAGCCACCGTCCTTGGGGTTCCAGTCGAGATTCTGGAGGTCTTCGGGCTTCAGGCCGGCCTCCGCCAGCATTTTCTTGTTGTAGACGAGGGCGATCGTGTCCCAGTCCTTGGGCAGGCCCCATTGCTGGCCGTCCTTGTTCCAGGTCTCGGCGAGGCCGGGCATATAGGCCTTCATGTCCAGCTTGTCGGCCGCGATGCGATCGGTCAGGTCCATCATGACGCCGTTCGACAGGAATTCAGGAAAGCGGCTGACATGGTTGACGAAGACGTCCGGCGCGGTGCCCGACACGAAGCCGGTGGAAAGCGTCGTCCAGTAATTGTTCCAGCTGTCCTGCTGAATATCGATCTTGATGCCGGGATGGGCGGCCTCGAACTTCGCCGCGCATTTTCCATAGACCGGCGCCTGGTTGGCGTCCCACATGGCGTAGGTCAGGGTGACGTCGGCGGCGCGCGCGCCGGGCGCGCCGATCAGGGTCAGCGCGGTGGTGGCGGCGAGTGCGCCGGTCCAGAAGCGGTTCATGCGTGTATCCTCCCCTTTTAGCTGTCCGTTCCGCGCCTCGAGCGGCGCGGTTACTTCATGCCGCTCGTCTGGAGCGACTCCACGATCTGGCGTCCGAAGACGACGAGAAGCGCGATGATCGGCAGGATCGAGAGCGCGATGGCGGCCATCAGCCCGCTCCAGTCCGGATTGCCCTGGCCCGTCTGGCTCATGAAGTCCGACAGGGCGACGGCCATGACGCGAACGCTCGGATCGCGCCCGACCAGAAAGGGCCAGAAGAACTCGTTCCAGGAATTCACCGAGAGCAGGATCGCGAGCGTCGCGATCGGCCCTTTCTGGATCGGCAGGGCGATGCGCCAGAAGATCTGGAACTGCGAGGCCCCTTCCAGCCGCGCCGCCTCGTCCAGCTCCTTGGGCGCCGACAGGAAGAACTGGCGCAGGAAGAAGACCGCGAAGGGCGTCATCAGGATGGTCGGCGCCGCGAGCCCGGCGAACGTATTGAGAAGGCCGAGTTGCTTCACCAGAATGAAATTCGGGATGAAGAGGACCATGCTCGGGATCATGGTCGCCGCCAGAAAGGCGAAGAACAGCGCGTCGCGGCCGGGAAATTTCATCCGGGCTAAGGCATAGCCCGCCATGGCCGAAAAGAAGATCTGCCCCGATACGGTGAGCGCCGTGTAGATCAGGCTGTTGCGCAGCGCGAGCGTGAAATCGATCGGCGAGGCGCGAAAGGCGGCCAACTCGATATCCGACGGCAGGCCCATCACGCGCAGGAAGTTGCCGAAGGTGAACCGGCCCGGCAGGAGACTGCCGGCGCTGGTATAGACATCGGCCGGGTTGGTCAGCGCCAGTTTCAGCGCCATCCAGAGCGGCAGCAGAGAAATGAAGACGAAGAGCGCGAGAACGAAATAGCCGAGCGCGGCCTGAGGCGTGAGCTTCTTCATGGGGCCCTTCCTCAGTCCAGGTCCGAGCGGTCGGCGCGCAGAACGCGCATCTGAAGAAGCGTGACGAGGATCAGCACCGCGAAGAGCAGGACCGAGATCGCCGAGGCGTAGCCCATCCTGTTGAAGCGGAAGGCGTTCTCGTAGATGTACCAGAGCAGGACGCGGGTGGAATTGGACGGGCCGCCCGCCGTGGTGACGGCCACCACGTCGAAGACCTGAAACGATCCGATGAGGCTCGTCACCAGCACGAAGGCGAGCACGGGCCGCAGCAGCGGCAGGGTGATGCGACGGAACATCGTCCACTCGCCCGCCCCTTCGAGCTTGGCCGCCTCGTAGAGATGGCGTGGGATCGCCTGGAGCCCGGCATAGAAGAGAAGCGCGGTCAGGCCCGTGTGTCGCCAGGTCGAGATGCCCGCGATCGAGACCATCGCCTGATCGGGCGAGGCGAGGAAGCCCTGCCGTCCGATGCCGACCACATCCAGGAAAGCGTTCACGAGGCCGAGGATCGGGTCCAGCATCAGGAGCCAGATCAGGGCCGCCACGACATTGGAGATGAGATAGGGCGCGATGATCACGGCGCGCAGCCAGACGGCGCGCGCCAGACGATCCGACAGGACGGCCAGAAGCAGCCCGAGCGCGGTCTGGATCGGGATGTTGGTGAGGACATAGGCCAGCGTGACGCCCGCCGAATGCCAGAAATTTCCGTCGCTCAGAAGCTTGGCGTAATTGCCGAGGCCGATGAATTTCGGCGCCCGCATCATGTTCCAGTCGGTCAGGCTGATCTGAACGGCGCGGATGGTCGGCAGGAGATAGAACAGAAGAAAACCCAGAAAGGCGGGAGCGACGAACAGGACGCCCGTCAGGGTTTCCTTGCGTCGACGCCGCGCCCGCGACATGCCTCCCAACGCGTCCACCACGCTCGCCTCCCAGCACAGCCTGACATTCACACGTGTTAGCTTGGCAATACATCAATGCTAACACGTGTTAGCAATGGATAGCCGCGCTGCGGTTTCCTTGTCAAGCCGCCTGACGAGCCTCTATAACTCGGGCGGGGGAAGGCTGCTCGGCGCGCTCCCGTCACACCACCCCGCATCGCCGAAAGGGAGCGCCGCATGGCTTCGAAACGCCTGACCAGCCATGATGTCGCCCGCCGTGCCGGGGTCTCGCGCGCCACCGTTTCGCTCGTGCTCAACCGCTCCGACAGCGTCACCATCGCCGCCGAGACGCGCGAGCGCGTCTTGAGGGCGGCGGCCGAGCTTGGCTACAAGCCCAATTCGGCGGCGCGGATGCTGGTCAGCGGCCAAAGCGAGACGATCGGCCTCGTCGTTTCCGACCCGTCGATTCTTTTGGTGGACCAGTTCGTCACCCGCGTTCTCTACGGGATCGAGAAGGCCAATCGCGAACTCGGCTTCCATGTTCTGGTGGAAGGGCTGGAAAGCGGCAGCCGAGGCGGAACCTATGACAATCTCGTGGAGTCGCGGCGCATCGACGGGCTGATCGTGGTCAATCCCCGCGCTGGCGACGAAGCCCTGATCGCGCTGATCGAAACCGATTTTCCTCTCGTCCTGATCGGCTCGGTGCGCCACCCCGCTGAAGTCTCCGTGACCTTCGGGACGCGCGGCGTGTTGGGTGAGGCGGTGGATCACGTGGTCGGCCTCGGCCACCGCCGCATCGGCGCCATCACCTTCGCCCCGCGCGGCTTCGTGGCGGCCGACGCGCGGCTGCGGGCGCTGGATGCCGGCTTGCGAAAGCACGGGCTGACACTGGAGGAGGACGCGATCGAGGATGGCGCGTTCAGCCCCGAGAGCGGCTATCTGGCCGGGCTGGCGCTCTTGCGCCGCCGCCCCGACCTCACCGCGATCTTCGCGGGCAACGACACGATCGCCATCGGCCTGCTCAGCGCCGCGCGCGAGCTGAACCGCGATGTGCCCGGCGATCTGTCCATCGTCGGCTTCGACGATCTGCCCTTCGCGCGCTGGCTGACGCCCTCGCTCACCACGATCCGCACGGACGGCGTGCGCCAGGGCATGATCGCGACCGAGATGCTCTTCGCCCGTCTCAACCGCCGCGCGCTGGACGAGCCGCGCGTCAGGCTGGAGCCGGAATTCGTGATCCGCGACTCCACCCGTCCCGTGCGCTGACGCGCGTCCGCCATGGAAATCACATGGCCTCCTCGCTATACTTAGCTAAGTTAACTAAGGAGCGCGCCATGCAAGTGACCGTTCATGCGGCCAAGACGCATTTATCTAAGCTGATCGAAGCCGCGCTGAACGGCGAGGACGTGGTGATCGCGCGTGGGCGGCGGCCGGTGGCGCGCATCGTGCCGATCCCGCAGCGCCCCTTCACGATCGGCTTGCTTCGCGGGCAGGTGGCGGGCTCCGGGCCGGACTTCTTCGAACCCATGACGCCTGAGGAACTGGCGCTCTGGGAAGGGGAGGCATGAGATCGGTCCTCCTGGACACCCACGCCTGGGCCTGGTCGCTGACGGGCGACGCGCGCTTGAGCGATGCGGCCACGCAGGCCCTGACGGAGGCGGAGGCCGTCTTCGTCAGCGCGATCAGCCTTTACGAGATCGGCCAGAAGGTGCGCCTCGGGAAATGGCCGGAGATGGCCCCCTTCTTGCCCCGGCTGATCGATCTGGCCGGCGAGCAGGGCGCGCAGCTTCTGGCGCTCTCGGCCGAGGCCTCGCTCCTCGCCTCCACCCTCGCGTGGGATCATCGCGATCCGTTCGATCGGCTGATCGGCGCGAGCGCACTTCAATCCGGTTTGGCGCTCGTATCGGCCGACACGGTCTTCGACGCCTTGGCACGCGAGCCGCGCTGGCCCGGCCGCGTCTGGTGAAGCGCGCGGATCGCCTTGCATCGGCGCGCGCGAGCGGCCAGAAGCCAGTCGCGCCGCATCGCCTTCGAAGCGGGGATCGGGGGATGACACGTGGCGGATGGTTGGTTCTGGCTGCTTCTTGTGCCGCTGCTCGGCATCGTCGCCTGGGTGGACGCGCGCACGGGCCGCATTCCGAACGCCTGCAACGCCGCGATCGCCGCGCTCGGCCTCTTCGCCGCGCTGGAGATCGGCACGAGCTTGGCCACCGAACGCCTTGTCGACGCCGTTGTGGTGGGCCTCGTTCTTCTCCTTCTGCGGGCCGCCTACCGGCTTTGGCGCGGGCGCGTCGGGCTGGGGCTGGGTGACGTCAAGTTTCTGGCGGCCGCGACGCTCTGGACGGGGCTCGGCGCCCTGCTGCTCGTGCTCCTTCTCGCCTGCCTTTCGGCGCTGGGCATGGTGGCGGTGCTGAAGCTTGCGGGACGTCAGGTCTCTGGCGGAATGCGCCTTCGCTTCGGCCCGCATCTCGCCGGGGCGCTCGGCCTCGTGCTTCTGATCGACCGGCTTATCGTTTGACGTTGGTCGCGGCCGGAAGGGCCGTTGCCAGCCCGGCGCAAAAGGCATCGTCCGATGGCTCAGCCCGCCCCGGCGCGCCAACCTCATAGGGCGGGCGCAGCCATCTGACGATCCGCAACGCGCCGCCATCCGGCCCTTCGAAGCGCAGGAAGGCGCGGCGCGCGGCCGCCACGCTGCCATCGGCGCGTTGCAGCGCCGCCTCCACCATGAAGTCGGTGCGCGGGCTTGCCAACTGCCAGCGGGCGAGCGCCGGCTGTTTCAGCACGTCCGCCGTCAGCAGTCCGGCGGTTGCGCCCGGTGTCTGCGACAGATCCAGGCCGGCGCGCGGATTGGCGACGGTGAAGAGCGGGCGCAGGCGCGCGACCAAGGCCGGCGTCGCGGAGGGCAGGCGCGCGATCTCCTCCACATCCACGAAGGGCCTGTTGGCCGGCCCCCAGGCGAGGCCCGCCTGCCGATATTGCGCGCGCTCGCCGATCCCGTTCTCCTGCGGCGCGTCGTCGGGGTCGCGAAAGTCGCCGATCTCGTCGGCCAGCCGGCGGGCCGTTTCGCTATCCAGTCCGGCGGCCTGAAGAAACTCGCGCAGCATGGGCACGGGTGCGCCGTTGAGATCGATCAGCGCGCCCTGATCCACCGCCCGCACGGTAAGCGTGCCGCCCTGCGGACGACGGCAGGTGAGGGGAGTGCCATCGACGGGCAGCGGCAGCGGGGGGAGGGGCGCGGCTTGCACCTTCCCGCCCGAGAGCGCGGCGGCGACGAGATCGGCCTCGCTCGGCGCTGCCACCTTGGGCGGGCGCAAGGCATCGGCCGCATAGAGCGCGACGCCATCGATCTCGGCCTGTGCGCGCGCCATTTCGCTGAGATTCCCGGTTTGCAGGGTCAGGATGCGGGCGCGCAAGGCGAAGCTCGCCGCAACCGCGACGAACAGGAGCGTGGCGAGAAGCACCGACAGAAGAACGAATCCGGCTTCACCATCGCTGGCCTCGGCGTCGTCCGTCCAGGTTCCGGGCCGCGGCGAAAGGCAGGCCATGAGGAGACCGACAAACCTCGAGCGCCCCGCCACCGAGCGACTCGGCGTATCGGGGGAGCGCGGGGAACGCCGCAAGATCACGGCCGCCTCTAGCGCGTGATGCGCTGGACCGTGCTGGTCCGGCCTTCCTCCAGCCCGAGCCGGGCGAGATTGTCGCGGAACTCGCGGGTGACGGCCTCGGCCTCGCTGCCATTGCGCATGACGCGGGGGCGAATGAAGATCACGAGTTCGGTGCGCTTCTTCACGTCGCTTCGGTTGCGGAAGGCCGCGCCGATCACCGGCACGTCGCCGAGCACGGGCACCTTGTCGTCGCCCTTTTCGCGCGAGTCCTGCACGAGACCGCCGAGCGCGATGCTCTGACCATCGTCCACCGCGACCGTGGTCGAGACCTTGCGCTGGCGGATCGTGGGCGAGTCGATGCCAGAGGAGGTCGTTCGCACGACATCGCTCACCTCCTGCTCGATATTGAGGAGGACATGGCCGTTGGAATTGATGCGCGGCGTCACCGACAGGATCACGCCCGTGTCCTTCATCTCGACGCGGTTGACGATCGGCGCGTCGATGGAAGCGGAGGTGGCCGTCGCGGTCTGCGTGACGATCGGCACCTGATCGCCGATCTGAAGGCGCGCGGTGCGGTTGTCGAGAACGGTCAGCGTCGGCGAGGAGATGACCTTGACGTTCGTGACGGCGGCGAGCGCGTTGATCACGACCTGGAAATTCGCCTGAGCCAGCATGTAGGAGAAGCCCGGCGCGATGGCCGCGACCGCGCCGCTGGCGGCGTCCGACAGCTTCACCTTGCCGCCGCCCCCATGCTCGAAGAACCAGCGCAGGCCGAATTTCAGCTGATCGTTCAGCGTCACTTCCGCGATCACGGCTTCGATCAGCACCTGATTGGCCATGCGGTCGGACGAGGTCAGGATCGGCAGGAGCCGGTCGTATTGCGCCTTGGTGGCCACCACGATCAGCGCGTTGTTGGGCTCGTCGGCCACCACCGCCATCTTGGCCGCGCCGAAGGCGGGCGTGTCGGCTGCCGCGATTCCGCTGATGGCGCCGGCCGCCGCCCCGTCGCTGCCGGTGTCGGAATCGCGAAGCCCGACGCTGGAGCGCAGCGCCGTCATGCCGCTGGCGACGCCGGAGGACTCGATGCCCGACAACATGCCCTGAACGATGGTCGCGAGTTCCTTGGCCGGTCGGTTCTCGACCTTGTAAACGAAGGTCTGCTGCCCGTTGGCCGAGGCCACGTAGTCGAACTTGGCGACGTAGTCGCGCGCCCGGTCGAGCAGCCGCCGGTTGGCCGCGATCACCAGAATCGAGTTCAACTCGCGGCTCGGCACGAAGCGCACGGTGCCCTGGGCCGGTCCTTCCGCGCCGCCGTAGACGGCGTCGAGCTGCTTGGCGATGGCGTTCGGGTCGCCGCCGCCGGACAGCGGGAAGATCGCGGCGGACTGGTTGCGCATCCAGTCCACGTCGAACAGCTCGATCGCGTCCTGCATGGAGCGGATCTGGTCGTTGGTGCCGTTCAGGATCAGGATGTTGCGGGTCGCGTCCGCGCGCATCACGCCATTGGGCGAAATGGGCTTCAGGATGCGCTCCATTTCGAGCGCGGAGACGAATTTGAGCGGCACGATGCGCGCGCCCGTGCCGACCTGAAGATCGCCCGGCCGGGACATGCCGACGCTGCCGGTGTGAATGGCGTCGGTGTCCGACGTGATGGAATAGGTGTCGCCCTGCTTGGCGATCGCGAGGCCCTTGGCGGCGAGCACGGACTGGAAACTGTCGACCAGCGCCTGTTTCGAAACGGGCCGCGCGGTTTGCAGCGTCACCGTGCCCGACACATTGTCGCCCATGGCGAAGGTCCCGCCAAGGATTTCCACGAAGATGGCATTGGCGGCCGTGCGGATCGGCACGTCCACGAGGTTCAACGTCACCTTGTCGCCGGACTGGGTGTAAAGGCGCGGAGAGGCGGGGCCGCCCGCCGTGCCGCCCGAGAGAACCACCTCGGAGGGCGCGCGGCGGAAGGACGAGCCGAAAATGCCTTCGCGCCGGCTGGCGCGAGGCTTGCCGAGCGAGCGCGTCGCCTCCAGCCCGCTGCGCACCTCGGTGGTGCGTGTTCCCGGAGCGGTGGCGGTGGTGCAGGCGGAGAGGAGCTGCGTCAGGGCGAGAAGCGTCAGGCCGGAACGCCGCAGAGTGCTGCCCCGTCCCCCAGTTCCGATCCGCGCCCATAGTGCCATGTCGATCATTCCAGGAGCGCCGACCGGCCCTTGGAGAAGCCGGCGGACGCGCTAAGCGATAGGTTAGCCGACCATTAACCATTCAAAATGGATCGAACCTGTCGGGGTCCTGCCGCTGCGTCACGGGCGCGGCGCGGCGTCGAGCGGCTGACGATTGGCGCGCTTGTCCGGCGGCAGCGCCGTGGCCATCGGGTGAACGACGAGCGTCGGGACGCTGCGGCGATCGCCGGCCTTCAGCCCGATGTCGATGCGCACCAAAGCCGGCGGCGCGCCGTCCCGCTGCCACGCCGCGCGCCAGAGCGGGGTCCCATCCGGGCCCGGCTCGCCATAGGCGAAGCGGAGAGAGGCGACATCGGGGATCAGGACCGTGCGGCTGGCCGCGCGCGACAAGTCTCCCGAGGCGATGGCTCGGCGCTCCACGAGATCCAGCCCGCCCTGCGCGCCGGGCTCCAGCGCCAGCGTGATCTCGTTCAGCCCGCCCACTTCCAGAAGCGGATCGGCGGGCGCCAGAAAAGCCAGCGTCTCGGCTTGGCCGCGGAAGGGCGCGCCGCCGACGAGCCCGAGATCGGCCACCGTTTCGCTGAGTGTGCGCCGAAGATGCTCACGCACGGCCGTCAGTTCCGCGCTCCGGTCGATGCGCGTGGCGAGCGGGGCCATGCGCGTGATCGCGCCGACACCCTGTCCGATGAACAAGGCGATCAGCGACAGAAGCGCGAGCCCGACCAGAAGCTCGACTACGGTCGTGCCGGCGTCGCCGCGCTCCATGCCCTCGTCAGCGGCCATCGCCATCTCGCGCGAGGATCAGCGTCGATAAAAGCGGGGGCGGAGCGTGGCGCTCGCCCTTGGCTCCGACACCAACCGAGAAACGGAACAGCCTCGCCGTGTCGGGCGGCGCGGGAAGGCCGGCGCTCTGGACGGGCGCGAGCTCCGTCCACCAGACCCAGCGTCCTTCCGTGCCCTCGTGTCGACCGGGCGTTGCGGGGTCGGCGGCACGGGCTTCCTCCATCAGCCGAGCGGCGATGTCGAGCTGCGCCTCGTGCGCCGCGCTGGCGCCCCAGGCGAGGGTCGTGCCGGAAAAGGCGCGCATCATCGCAAGCGTGATCAGCGACAGGATCGCGAAGGCGACCAGCGCCTCCGCCAAGGCAAAGCCGGCGTCTACGGCGGTTTCGCCCTTTGTCTGCGAAGGCGCGTCGCTCACCGCACGGCCCTTTGCACAGCGCCCGTCAGCCAATTCACCTCCACCATGCGCCGCAGGCCCGCCCCGGCGATCTCGACCTTGCCCCCCGTCGAGCGTCCGTCCGGCAGAAAGACGATGGTCGCCTCGCCCGTGCCGGCGCGCCCCGCCTCGCGCGCGGTGGTGAGTTGCAGCGTGATCCCGTCCGGCAGCGGAAAAGGCTGAGCGCCCTCGCGCCGCCAGAGACGCGCCGCGCCATCGAAGGCCAGGCTGCGCATCCGGCCCGAGCGCATGGCGTCGAGCCGCGTGCGCTGGAGATCGGCCACCAGCCGATCCTCCGTCGCGGCCACCATGCGCGCCGGGCGGCTGCCGGCCAAAGCGTAGGACGAGCCGGCGGCGACAAGCGCCATGATGGCGAGCACCACCAGCATCTCCACCAGCGTGAAACCCGCTTCGCCGGGGCGGGTCTTCATCGGATCGCGAGATCGTTGACGGAAAAGATCGCGCTCATGATCGACAGGATCAGGCCGCCGACGAATAGGCCGAGACACCCGGTGATGACGGGCGTCATGACGGCGAAGAGGCGGCCGATACGGGTTTCGACGGCTTCCTCGTGCAGTTCCGCCGCGCGGATCAGCATGTCGGGCACGCGGTTCACCTCTTCGCCCACCGCGATCATCTGAAGCGTCAGGGGCGATACGGGCTCGAGCTTCGACAGGGCGGCGGCAAGGCGCGCGCCCTCCGGGATGCGCCTTGCGGCGTCCTCCAGCGCGCGGCGGAAGACGAGCCGGCGCGCGACCGGGCGCGTTGCGGCAATGGCCGCCGGCAGGCCGACTTCAGCCCCCAGAAGCGTGCCGAGCGTGCGGCACAGACGCCCCGCCTCGATGCCGATGAGGACGGGTCCGATCAGCGGCGCGCGCAGGAGCGCGCCTTCGCGCCAGTCCGTAAAGCCCGGCCGACGCCACAGCGCGACGAGGCCGGCCAGAGCCCCGCCGAGCCCCAGCGCCAGCGCCAGCCCATGGTCGATCACGAGCGCTTCCAGATTGCGCGTTAACGCGATAACGCCGGGTGTCTCGACGCCGGGCTGATCGAACAAGGGCTCCAGCGAGGGCACGAGCACGCCCACCACGAGGCCGACGATGCCGAGCGCCATCACGAAGAGCAGCGACGGATAGATCAGCGCCGAAACGACCGTTCGACGGATATCCTCGGCGCGGGTCAGCGACACGGCGAGATCGCCGAGCACCTTGCCCAGCGTGCCGGTCAGCTCGCCCGCCGCCGTCACCTCCACGACCTCGCGCGGGAAGATCTTGGGATGGCGGGCAAAAGCGCGCGACAGCGAGATGCCGGACAGAACGTCGGCGAGCACCTTGTCCAGCGTCGGGCGCAGGGCTTTGGGCGATTGGCGGATGGCGAGGCGCAGCGCGCGGTCTACCGTCAGTTCCGCGCCGAGCAACGTCGCCAGATCCTTCACGAAGGCCAGAAGCTCTCCGCGCTTCACGCCGCCGGTGCCGAAGAGATCGCGCTGCCAGATGCTGTCCTTGTGGGCGACGGGCTCGACTTTGAGAACGCGTAGGCCGCCCGCACCGGCCAAGGCGGTGGCCCGCGCGCGGCTATCGGCCTCGACGCGCCCGCTACGCTTCATCCCGCGCTCGTCCAGCGCCTCGAAGCGGAACCAGGTCACAGCGCGTCCCCGCCGCCCAGATGCCGCAGCACCTCTTCGAGGCTCGTTTCCAGCGCCAGCGCCTTGTCGATGCCATTGTCCAGAAGCGTCTGCATGCCGCGCTCGCAGGCCGCCGTCTCGATCTCGCGTTCGGGACGCTCGGCCGCGATCATGGCCGAGACGGCCCGATCGATCTCCAGCCCTTCGGCCACCACGGTTCGCCCGCGATAACCCGTGCCGTTGCAGGCGGGGCAGCCGACGGGATGGGCGAGCGCGATCGGGCCAGCACCCTTCAAGGCCGGGCGCGCGCGCTCCAGAACGGCGCGCTCGGCGAGGCTTGCCGGGCCTATTTGGCGGCAATCCGTGCAGAGCAGCCGGAGCAATCGCTGGGCGACGACGCCGTTCAACACGGCGGCCAGAAGATAGGGCTCGACGCCCATGTCCACGAGGCGCGTGACGGCCGCGGCGGCGGAGTTCGTGTGCAGCGTCGAAAGGACGAGATGGCCCGTCAGCGCGGCCTGCACGGCGATGCGCGCGGTTTCGCCGTCGCGGATTTCGCCGACCATCACGATGTCGGGGTCCTGGCGTAGGATGGAGCGCAGCGCGGCGGCGAAATCCAACCCGATCGCCGCATGAGTCTGAACCTGCGTGATGCCCGACATGCGATATTCCACGGGGTCTTCCACCGACACGATCTTGGTCGCGGTCGTGTTGAGCCCCTGGAGCAGCGTGTAGAGCGTGGTGGTCTTGCCCGAGCCGGTCGGGCCGGTGATCAGGAAGATGCCGTTCGGCCGCTCGGCCATCGCGCGGATGCGCGCGCTCAAGGCCGGCGAGAAGCCGAGCGCGTCCGTGCCGCCCTCCTTGCGGGACTGGCCGAGAAGGCGCAGCACCAGCCCTTCGCCGTGCGCCGTGGGGAGAACCGAAACGCGAACGTCCACCTCGCGCCCGCGATCCACCACCTTCATGCGCCCGTCCTGCGGCAGGCGGCGCTCGGCGATGTTGAGTTCGGCGAGGATCTTGATGCGCGTCGAAAGCCCGGCATGAACGCTTTTGGGCAGGGTCTCGGGGCGCACCAGAACGCCGTCCACCCGAAAGCGCGCAGTGAGATCGGTCTCGCCCGGCTCGATATGAATGTCGGACGCGCCCAGCTCGAATGCCGTGCGCAGGAGAGACTGCGCGAGGCGGATGATGGGCGCCTGGCGCGCGGCGTCCTCCAGGCGCTCCGTGTCGCTGCCGAGACCGCCTTCGGCGCCCTCGTCCAGCGCCTCGGCCCCGTCCTCGCCGAAGAGACGGCGCAGCGCCGCTTCGAACTGGCTCGGGCCGATCAGCTGGAAATCCGCGCCGCCCAAGCCATAGGCGAGCGCGCCGGTGAGGTCGGCCTGAAACGGATCGACCAGCGCGAGGCAAACGGGCGGGCCGCCTTTCACGGCCAGAACCCGCGCGCGGCGGCAGTAGTCGCCCGGCAGCTGCTCGGGCAGAACGGGCTCGGCGGGCAGGTCGTCGGCGTCCACGGCGGCCAGGCCGGTATAGGCGGAGAGCGCCTCGATCAGATCGGCTTCGGATAGAAGGCCGAGTTCGGTGAGCACGATGGGGAGCGAGGTCTGCGTGGCGAGGGCGGCGCGCGCGCGGTCCGCGCTCACAGGCTCGAGCCGGCCCGTGCCCTGAAGGTGCTCCAGAAAGCCGAGCGCGCTCAAGGCATCGGCCGCGCGACCGGCCTTGCGCTTGTCGGGCGCGGGCGAGCCGGGCCTTTTCTTCGATCCCCAAACCAGCATGGCCGTTCCGTCCCGTGCCGCCGGCAAAGGCCGGCCCGCTCGACAAGGGAGCGGGGCGGGTCAAAGGCGCCGGCCTCTTCGACACAACAGGAGTTTGCTTAACAATCCGTAGACGGCTGCCGGATAGACTGCGGATCGAACCGAAGGGAAGCCAAGCAGGCGAAGGCGAAGCGCAAGTGGTCGCACAGGAGAGCAAGCACGAGGCGCTGGCCGAGACATCGCTCGCGGAGCGCGCGCGCGAGGCGCTCGGCTGGTGGCGGGACGAGCTGGCCGCGATGGTGCCGAACGCCCTGCGGGCGCGCAAAGCCGGTCGGCGCGCGGCGATCGACTGCGTGCTCCTGCCCGATGGGCGCGCCGCCGTGGCGCTGGCCGAGCCGCGCAAAGGCGCGCTGCCCGATCCGGCCGAGGCGTTGGCGAGCGGCCCGGCGCTTGTCGCCCGGCTGCGCGCGCTGGCCGAACTCGCGCCCGAGCGCACGCTGCGCCTCTCGGTGCCGCGCGATCTCTGCTTCGTGCGCCGCACGCGCCTGCCGGCGCGCGCCCTCGGTCATGCCGGCGCGATCCTGCGCCACGAGGCGGAAGGGCTGATGCCCTTCGCCCCGGCCGAGATTCTCAGCGATTGGTATGTCGAGACCGAGGACACGGACGCGCGCGAACTCAACATCGTGCATGTCGTGCTGGCCCGCCCGCGCATCCGCGCGCTGGAGGAGGCCATTGCGGAAGCGGATTTGACGCTGGTGCGGATCGGCGTCGGACACGGGGAAGGCCGGCCGGTGCCGGTGGACCTTCTCTCCGTGGACGATCCGAGCCTGCTCGCCGGCGTGGCCGCGCTTTCGCCCTTCGCCAGGCTTGCGGGCGGCGCGGCGCTTCTGATCCTTCTCGCGACGCCCTTTCTGGCGATCGGGCAGCAGGAGGCCGAACTGGACGCGCTTCGCGCGGCCCGCGCCGCGTCGCCCAAGCCCGCCGTCGCCGCGCTGTCGGCCGGGGCCGTCGCGGATTTTCTGGATGCGCGCGCATCGCGTCCGCCGGTCGCCCTGATCCTCGACGATCTCGCCCGCACACTGCCACGCGACGCCGTCCTGACCGATCTTAAGCTCGAAGGCGATCGGCTGACCGTCGGCCTGCAAGGCGCGGGCGCGGAGAGGGCGCGCGGCGCACTGCGTGACAGCGCGCTCTTGGCTCCCGCGCCGGGCGACGCCGCGCCGGGCCAACTCGCCTTCACGCTTCGGGCGCTGGACGCGTCCGGCGGCGAGGGCTCCCAGCCATGACCGCGCTTCGCCTTCCCGCCTCGCCGCTGGCGCGGCGCGGCCTCGCGCTTCTGATCCTTTTGGCTCTCGTCTGGATCGTCGCGCCGATCTTTTCCGGCCCGCTCGACCGCTGGCGGGACAACCGCGCGGCGCTGGAAACCGAGCGGCTGCTGACCGGACGCCTTCAGCGCCTCGAAGCGCGCCGTGCGGCGGTGAGCGCGCTCGCAGCGCGTCCCGACGCGCCACTTCTCGTGGCGGCGGACACGGCCTCGGCGGGCGGGCGCTTCAGCGGCCGGGTGTTCGAAGCGGTGCCCTCCGAGGCGATGCGGTTGGAGCGCATCGAGATGGACCCGGTGGACGAGCGCCCCGGCGCGCCGATGCGCGCGCGCATTGCCTTCACGGCGACGCAAGGCGGGCTGCAAACCTTCCTCGCCGCCATCGAAACCCGCCCGCCCGTCCTCAGGGTGGACGATCTGACGCTGGCCTCGCGGCGCGAAGCGGACGGGACGATCGTCCTGTCGGGCACGGCGAGCCTGTCCGGTGTCGCGCTGATCCGGCCCGTGCCGGCGGGGAAGCAGCCATGAGTTCGGTGGTGGACGAAACGGATGGCGCGGGCGCATTTGCCGACCCTGCGCCGAAGACGCCCGGCCGCTTCGCCGGCATGGGCGCGGCCGAGCGCAGCGCCGCCTTGGCGCTCTGCACCGCGCTCGCTCTAGCGACGCTCGCGCTGACCGACCCGGCTTCCAGCAGCGGTGAAGGCCAAGCGCCGGCGCTGCTCCGCCAGAGGCCGCCGCTCGTCGGCGGGCCGTTCATGGCCGCGCCTCCGTTCGACCCCGAGCGCCGTGCGCTTGACGGGCCGGGTCGCCTGCCCAGCGAAGCGCCGGTGCAAGCCGAAGCGCCACCCGCCGCCCCACCGCTGGTTCTGGCAGGCATTCTATCGAGCGGCGACACGCGCAAAGCGCTATTCGCCGGCATGGACACTTGGCTACCTGAGGGAGCGGACGCTTTCGGCTGGCATGTGGTCGACATCGAGCCACGCCGTGTCACCGTCCGGCGCGGCGCGGAAGAGCGTATCCTCAATGCCAGCGACGCACTGCGGCCCTGACGCGGCCGGTTCGGCGATCTGCCGTGCATTGCCAAAGGGGCGCGTTTCTCCGCGTGATCGCGCCCCTCGTTTCGAGCCCGCTTTTGTTGCATCTCGAAGCGTTGACATTTTCGGCATCGGCGAAAAATAGGCGGCAAAATGTCACTCGTGCTTCCTCGCGAAGCGACGGGACGCAAGCCCAGAGACCGCCATGGATCAGATCAACCGGAGTGACAATTTGGCTTCGAGCGGAGGTGGGGCGTCCGATGCCGCGCCACGCAAGAGCTCGAACACGCTGCGCCGCGTTCTTCTTCTCGCCGGCCCGATCGTTCTGATCGCTGTCGCGCTTCTTCTCTACTTCCGGGGCGGCGGCACGGTGAGCGAGGCCGATTCCTATATCGGCGCGCCCAATGTCGCGATCACCCCTGAAGTCGCGGGCCAGGTGGTCGAGGTCGACGTGTCGGAGAACCAGCGCGTGGCCGACGGGGCGGTCCTGTTCCGGCTCGACCCGGAGCCCTACCAGATCGCCGTGGATCAGGCCAAGGCGCAGCTGCAGCAGACGGAAGAGAAGCTGAAGGGGCTCGTGCTCACCTACAAACAGGCCGAGGCCGAGGTGCAGCAGACCCAGGCCGATGTCACCTACGCGCAGCAGCAGTTCGACCGGGCGACCAATCTCGCGCAAACGGGCGTTGGCACACGTCAGGAGGCCGATTCCGCGCGGCGCGACCTGCGCGTCGCCAAGGATCAGCTGGTGGCCGCGCAGGCCTCCGCCAGCTCGACGCTGGCGCAGCTCGGCGGCTCGGCCGACACGCCGCTCGAATCGCAGGCGACCTATCTGGAAGCCAAGGCGGCGCTCGAAAGCGCGGAACGCAACCTGCGTCTGGCCACCGTCACCGCGCCCTTCGCCGGCATCGCCACGCAGGTCGACAATATCGCCGTCGGTTCCTACCTCACGGGCGGCAAGCCGGCGTTCACGCTGGTCTCGACCGACGCCTGGGTGGACGCCAACCTGAAGGAAACCGACCTCGTTCACGTCAAGGTCGGCGACGCCGTAGATGTCGTGGTGGACAATTATCCCGACCTCGTTCTGAAGGGCCGTGTGCAGAGCATCGCACCCGCATCCGGATCGGTCTTCTCGCTGCTCCCGGCGCAGAACGCGAGCGGCAACTGGGTCAAGGTCGTGCAGCGCATTCCCGTGCGCGTCGCGCTGGAGAACGTGCCGGACAATATCGTGCTGCGCGTCGGCGCCAGCGCTACGGTCTCGATCCAGACCGGCTACCATCGCACGGCGGGAACCCTTTGGGATGACATCAAGGGCGTGGTCGGCCTATGAGCGCGCCCGTCGCCCCGGCGCCGGAGGACATCACGCCGGGCGAGCGCGCGGCGATCACGGCCTGCGTCATGATCGCGACCCTGATGCAGGCGCTCGATTCCACCATCGCCAATGTCGCGCTGCCCTATATGCAGGGCTCGCTCTCGGCCACGAGCGACCAGATCAACTGGGTGCTGACGTCCTATATCGTGGCGGCGGCGATCATGACGCCGACCACGGGCTGGCTGGAGCGCCGCTTCGGTCGGCGTCGCGTCTTCATCATCTGCATCATCGGATTCGTCGCAGCGTCCATGCTCTGCGGCACGGCGACGAGCCTCACGGAAATGGTGCTGTTTCGCCTCGTGCAGGGCATTTTCGGCGCGCCGCTCGTGCCGATCGCGCAGTCGACCCTTCTCGACACCTACCCCGTCTCGACGCGCGGACAGGCCATGGCCGTGTTCGGCCTCGGCGTCATGCTCGGGCCGATCATCGGGCCGACGCTGGGCGGCTGGCTGACCGAATATTACGACTGGCGCTGGGTCTTCTATGTCAACGTGCCGATCGGCGTGGCGGCGCTGGTGCTGGCGCTCGGCTTCCTGCCCAAGCGTGGCACCGATCCTCTAGCCCGCATCGATCTGTTCGGCTTTGCGACCTTGGGTCTTGCGATCGCCGCGCTTCAGCTCTTTCTCGATCGGGGCGAACAGCTCGACTGGTTCTCGTCGCTCGAAATCCAGGTCGAACTCGCGCTCTTCCTTCTGGGGCTCTATCTCTTCGTGGTGCATACGGTGACGTCGCGTCGCGCGACCTTCGTGGATCGCCGTCTTTTCGCCGACCGGACCTTCGTCGTCAGTCAGTTGCTCGTCTTCATCGTCGGCGCGGTGCTTCTGGCGACGCTGGCTCTACTCAGCCCATACTTGGAAAATCTTCTCGACTATCCCGTGCTCACCGCCGGGCTGGTTCTGGCGCCGCGCGGCATCGGCACGATGATCGCCATGGTGGTGGTGGGAAGGCTGATCGCGCGGGTCGATGCGCGCGTGCTTTTGGGCTTCGGCTTCGGGCTGACGGCCTACGCGCTCTACGAGATGAGCCTTTATACGCTGGACGTGTCGGAAGGGACGATCATCCGCACGGGGATCATCCAGGGCTTCGGGATCGGCTTCGTCTTCGTACCGCTATCCACCGTGGCGTTCGCCACGCTGCCGTCCGACCTGCGCACGCAGGGCACCGGCTTCTACAGCCTGATGCGCAATATCGGCTCCAGCGTCGGCATTTCGATGATGACCTTTCTTCTGACCCGCAACGGCCAGATCCTGCATGCCTCGCTCGGCGAACATGTCTCGCCCTATGCGCGCGGCGTGCAATGGCTGGGCGATACGCTGGACCTGACGACGGAGCAGGGGCGCGCTGCGGTGAACGCGCTGGTTGGGCAGCAGGCGGAAGTGATCGCCTATGCCGATTGCTTCCGGTTGATGATGGCAGCGAGCCTCGTGGCGCTGCCGCTTCTGCTCCTGCTCAAGGTGCCCGACGCCGGGTCCGTTCATAAGCCGGCCATGGCGATGGATTGAGGGAACAGACGCCTTCGAAAGACGTAGGCCCGCAGGGGCGGGCCGACGACTGTCGTCATCGCGAGGAAAGGGTGAACCCTTTTCGCGTCAGGCCGGAACGGGCTTGGCGCCGCGCGTGGTCCGCAGCGCGTAGTAGAGCGCGCCCGAGATGGCGACGCCGAAGAACCAACCATAGACACCCCACCAGCTCGGCATGATCGAGGTCAGGCCCGGCAGGATGGAGGAGAAGAGAATGCCGACGCCCGCGGCCAGAAGGGCGTTGCCGTGCCAGCCATTGCCGAAGCGGAATTCGCCATGCTCCTGGTAGAGCGCGGCGACGTCGATCCGGCCCCGACGGATCAGGTAATAATCCACCATCATGACGCCGAAGATCGGGCCCATCGTGTTGCCGATCATGTTGACGAAATGCGCCGCGCCCCCTTCCCACGGGGCGAAGGGATAGAGCACCAAGGCGATGAAGGCCGCGATATAGCCGCCCTTCTTAAAGTCGATCTGGCGCGGGAAGACATTGGCGAAGTCGAAGGCGGGCGAGACGAAATTCGCCACGACATTGATGCCGAGCGTCGCCACCGCGAAGGTGATGGCGGCGAGCAACGCCAGAACCCAGCTGTCGAACTTGGCCGAGATTTGGTCGGGATGCAGCAGCACCTCGCCATAGACATTGAAGGCCGCGATGGTGGTGACGCCCGCCACCAGCGAGAAGAGAATGAGATTGACCGGCAGGCCCCAGAGATTGCCGATCGTCAGCGAACGCTCGCTCGGGCAATAGCGAGAGAAGTCGCAGAAATTGAGATAAAGCGCCGAAAAGTAGGTGACCCAGATCGCGGCGACGGCGGCGAGCGCGCTAAACGACCCCGGCACGCCGGGCACGCCCGCATCCTTGGTCTTCTCCAGAAGCACATCCATCGGGATCGTGTGATGAAAGGAAAAGCCGCCCGACTTCACCACGAGATAGACCGCCAGCAGCAGCATCATGACCCAGACGGCGGGGCCGGCCCAGTCCTGGAACTTGCGCACGGTCTCCATGCCGTTCTGAATGATGAGGAGCTGGAGGCCCCAGATCACGACGTAACAGATGAGTTCCAGCGTCGAATGGCCGAGCATGTGGTTCGACTGGTGGAACTCGAGGAGACTTTCGTTGCGGATCAGAAGCGCGACGATGGCGCCGGATGCGGCCGCCGTCTGCGCGCCGTACCAGAAGCAGGCGACGATGGCGCGCACGATGGCCGGAAAGTTCGCGCCCCAGATGCCGAAGGAGGCACGCGCCAGAACCGGGAAGGGAACGCCCGTTCGAACACCCGCGATGCCCACCATATGCATCAGGCAGAAGATGATCAGCGAGCCGATGCCGATCGCCAGCAGGAAGTTGACGAAGCTGCCGCAGAAGAGAAACAGGCTGGCGGCGAGATAATAGCCCCAGAGGCTGTGAACGTCCGACGTCCAGACGTTGAAGATCGAGAAGGCCCCCCAATTGCGCTCCCGCGCGGGCGCCAGATCCTCGTTGATGAGGTCGGGTGAAGCATTCGGAATGGGGTGCACGTCTGGTCCTCCTTGCATGGTCGCGGCCAGCCGACAACCCCCGTGCGGCCGCGCGCAGATGCTCGCGCTATCGAACGGACTTGGCAACCATCACGCGCCTGTTATCCGCTGGAAGACTGAGTGGCCGAGACCGGGAGGCTCGGTTGCGAATGCGCCAGCGCCCGCCTCGTCTCGATCCGCTCGTCAGCTCTCGGGCATGTTCCCGATGGCCGATGCCCCGAGTCCATCCACGAAAATGTCGAGAAGCCGGATCGCGTTGGCCTCCCAGCCGGGCTGACGACCCATCATGGAGAGGCCCACCATGGCTTGGAGCACATCTTCCGGCCCGATATCGGCCCGGATCGCACCGGCCGCAGAGGCGCGCGACAGAAGCGCCTCCAGCGCGCGCGTCAGATGCGCGAAGGAGTAGGCGTAGATTTCGCTGGAACTGTCGATCGCAAGGGCCAGCGCCGTCAGCATCCCGCGCTTTGTCGCCGCCATGCCGACGCCCGCGTGGAGCCAGAGGCGAAGCGCTTGGATCGGCGGCTCGCGCTCGCAAAGCTGGGCGGCGAGGTCCACCAGTTGTTCCACCTCGCGCCGATAGACGGCCTCGAACAGCGCCTCGCGCGTCGGAAAATGCCGGTAGAGCGTGCCGATGCCGACACCCGCGCGCCGCGCCACGGCCTCCAGGCTCGCCTCCGGCCCCCCGGCGCGAAACACCTCCGCCGCCGCCAGCAGCAGACGCTCGCGGTTCTTCACGCTGTCGGCGCGCGGCTTGCGGGCGGGAGGAGTTGTCAACGGACGATCTTGGGCCATGTCGATTCTAGAACGCCTCCAGCCTTGAAAGCGGAGGGTGCCTCCGTATAATATTCAGGGAGACGAAGGTCCGAGCCTCGAGTCGCTCTTCGCCCGTCGTCGCCTTCGCTGCGTGTCCGGTCTCGGGGCGCGGCCCCGTTCTTCGGTTCGACATATCACTGAAAAGGTGACGGCATGAACCCGACACTTCAACTCACCATCAATGGCGAGCGGCGCGAGATCGCGCTGGACGATCCGCGCGTGACGCTGCTCGATCTCCTGCGCGAGCGGCTGGATCTCACCGGCACCAAGAAAGGCTGCGACCGGGGCCAGTGCGGCGCCTGCACGGTGCTGGTGGACGGCAAGCGGGTGAACAGCTGCCTCGCGCTGGCGATCAGCCTCGACGGTGCCGAGGTCACCACGATCGAGGGGCTGGCCGTGAACGGCGCGCTGCATCCCGTGCAGGCGGCCTTCATCGAGCATGACGGGTTCCAGTGCGGCTATTGCACGCCCGGCCAGATCATGAGCGCGGTCGGTCTCATCTCGGAGGGGCAGGCGGGCGATGATCCCGAGCGCGTGCGCGAGGGCATGAGCGGCAATCTCTGCCGCTGCGGGGCCTATGCCGGCATTGCCGAGGCGGTGATCGAGGCGCAACGCGTGATGAGCACGCCCGCACGGGAGGCTGCCGAATGAACCGCTTCGATTATATCAGGCCGCAGACCATCGCGGAGGCCGTGGCGGCCGCGTCCGAGCCCGGCGCGGCCTATCTCGCCGCCGGCACCAATCTCCTCGACCTCATGAAAGGCAGCGTGTCCCGGCCCGCGCGCGTCGTGGACATCACGCGCCTGCCGGATCTCTCCGAGGTCGAGACGCTGAGCGACGGGGCCACGCGCATCGGCGCGCTGGTGCGCAATGCCGATCTTGCCCATGACCGCGCCTTTGCCGCGCGCTATCCGGCCGTGGCCGAGGCGCTTCTTTCGGGCGCGTCGGCCCAGCTGCGCAATGTCGCCACCACGGGCGGCAATCTTCTGCAACGCACGCGCTGCCGCTATTTCTACGATACAGCGAGCGCCTGCAACAAGCGCGAGCCCGGCACGGGCTGCGACGCGCTGGGTGGCGAGAACCGCGCCCATGCCGTGCTCGGCTGGAGCGACCATTGCATCGCGACCCACCCGTCCGATTTCTGCGTGCCGCTGGCAGCGCTTGGGGCGATGGTCGAGATCGAAGGCCGGGGCGGGCGGCGCGAGGTGCCGCTCACTGAGTTCCACCTGCTGCCCGGCGACAGGCCGGATCGCGAAACGGTGCTGGAGCCCGGCGAGTTGATCGTCGCGGTGCGCCTGCCGCCCGAGGCCGCCGCTTTCGCCGCGCATTCGCGCTATCTGAAGGTCCGCGAGCGCACGTCCTACGCCTTTGCGCTCGTCTCCGCTGCCGCCATGCTGCGGCTCGACGGCGGGCGGATCGCGCAAGCGCGCATCGCGCTCGGCGGTGTCGCGCTGAAGCCTTGGCGCGCGCCGGAGGCCGAAGCGCTTCTCGTGGGCCAGGAGCCGAACCGTGAGACGTTCGAGCGCGCGGCCGAACTGGCGCTCCGCGAAGCCCGCCCCTCCGGCGACAATGCGGCCAAGATCACGCTCGCGCGCCGCACGCTCACCCGCGCGCTGCAACTCGCCGCCGCTGGCACGCCAGAGCGCCTACCCGCGCTGCCGGCCTCCGCCTTCGCCAGCTCGTCCTCCGAGGTGTCCCATGTCTGAGATCGCTCCGACCCGCGAAGCCCGCCACACGCGGCACGGCTCCAATATCGGCCAGCCCATGACGCGGCGCGAGGGCGTGCTGAAGGTGACGGGCGCGGCGCGCTTTGCCGCCGACAACCATCCGCCGGGAATGCTCTATGCCGTGCTCGCCGTTTCGACGGTCGCGCGCGGACGGCTCGTGTCGCTGGACCTCGCCGCCGCCAAGACCCATCCCGGCGTGGTCGATGTGATGACCCACGAGAACCGCCCGGCGCTCGCCTCCGACCCGGACGAGAAGTCCAACCCGTTCATGTTCCGGCTCGATCTCCTGCAGAACGACCATGTGCGCTATGCCGGCCAGCCGGTCGCGGTCGTGATCGCCGAAACGCTGGAAGCGGCGACGGAGGGGGCGGCGCTTCTCGCCCCGCGCTTCGAGGCAGAGACGGCCCGCGTCGGGCTGAATGGGGCGGAGGTCTTCGCGCCGTCTTCGGTGGGCGTCGGCAACCCGCCCAAGGCCGAGAAGGGCGATGTGGACGCCGGCCTCAGCGCCGCCGCGCATCGTGTCGAGGCGACGTATGAAACCCCGGCCCAATATCACAACCCGATGGAGCCGCACGGCGTCGTCGCCGTCTGGGAGGGCGACCGACTCTCGCTCGACATGCCGAGCCAGGCGCTCGTCATGGCGCAGGGACGGCTGGCCGGGCTCTTCGGCATTCCGCCTGAGAATATCCATATCCGCAGCCCCTATCTCGGCGGCGGGTTCGGCTCCAAGGGCTTCCCGGCCGGGCCGCAGGTGCTCGGCATTATGGCCGCGAAACTGACCGGGCGGCCGGTGAAGCTCGTGGTCAAGCGCGAGCAGATGTTCGGCCCCGTTGGCCACCGCGCGCCGACGCGCCAGCGCATCCGCATCGGGATGGACGAGACAGGGAGCCTTACGGCCATCGAGAACCATACGCGCACGGCGTCGAGCACCTATGACGACTTCTTCGAAGCCGCCGCCGATGTCGCGCACACGCTCTATGCCAGCCCCGCCATCCGCACGAGTTACGAGGCCGTACGGCTGGATACCGGCACGCCGCTCTTCATGCGCGCGCCGGGCGAGGCGCCGGGCTCGGTCGCGCTGGAAAGCGCCATCGACGAGGCGGCACAAGCCGCGGGCATGGACCCGCTCGCGTTCCGCTTGAAGAACTATGCCGAGGTCGAGCCGATCTCCGGCAAGCCCTTTTCCTCCAAGGCCCTGCGCGAATGCTACCGTCAGGGGGCGGAGCGCTTCGGCTGGGACACGCGTCCGCTGGAGCCCCGCGCGATGCGGGACGAGGCCGGGCGCTTGAGAGGCTGGGGTGTCGGCACGGCGACCTTCCCGGCGCTGATGTTCCAGGCGAAGGCGCGCGCCACGATCCGCCGGGATGGCAGCGGCCTCATGGAAACCGGCGCGCATGATATGGGGCAGGGGGCCTGGACGGCGCTCGCCCAGATCGCCGCCGACGCGCTCGGCCTCGACATCGACGCCGTGGAGTTTCGCGCCGGCACGTCCGACCTGCCCGATGCCGGCATTGCCGGCGGCTCGGGCCACACGGCGACCGCCGGCATGGCGCTGCATCAGGCCGGGGCGAATGCCATCGCCAAGCTGGCGGACCTCGCCGTCAAGGATGAAGCCTCACCGCTCTTCGGGGCCGGCAATGTCGGCACGGTCGCGCGCGGCGGGCGGCTCGTCCGGCGCGATGACGAGAGCCGGGGGGAAAGCTTCTCGGATATTCTCGCGCGCGCCGGTCTCACCCATATCGAGGCGGAAGGGGCGGCGCAGCCGGACGGCGCGGCGCAGGAGGCCTATGCCATGCACGCCCATGGCGCGGTCTTTGCGGACGTGTCGGTCGATCCCGATCTCGGCCAGATCCGCGTCACCCGGCTGGTCGGAGCCTTCGCGGCCGGGCGCATCATCAATCCGCGCATGGTGGAAAGCCAGCTTTTCGGCGGCATGATCTGGGGCCTGTCCTTCGCGCTGCACGAGGAGGGCGTGAGCGACCCGCGCACGGGCCGGGTGATGAACGCCGATCTTGCCGAATACCAGATACCCGTTCAGGCCGATATTCCGGCCATGGAGGCGATCCTGGTGCATGAGGACGATCAGCATGTGAACGCGCTCGGCATCAAGGGCGTCGGCGAAATCGGCATCACGGGCACCGCGGGGGCCATCGCCAACGCCGTCTGGCATGCGACGGGCCGGCGGCTGCGCCGCTTCCCGATCCGCCTGACGGACCTTCTGGATTGAAGGAAGGGCGCGGGGATCGGCCCGATCCGACGCCCCGCGCCTCTCGCGTCTTGCGCAAGGTCGCTGTCTGCTGGCAAAGCGGGGTGACGCGGAAGAGGGAGCCCCCGGCATGACCACAGGACAGGAACTCGCGGGCGTGATGCGGTTCATCGACCGCCCCGAATGGGGCAGCCTGTTCGAGGAAGTTCTGACAGAGCATATGGGCTCGGCGCTCGACACCCTGCGCCTCGACTATGACGATCTGGAAACCGCGCTCGGCCCCGATCTGGGGACCGCGCTCTGGGACTGCGCCTTCGAGGATTTCCTGACGCGCGAGATGGGCGAAGACGGCCGCAATCTTGCCGACACCTATCTCAAGAAGCGCGGCTGGAAGGAAAGCCCGCGCGCCAAAGCCTATATCGCGGGCATTCGCACCTCGCGGATGGGCCTTTACGAGCTGAGCGAGGTCGTGCCGGGCGAGTCCTTTTTCGCGCGCGATTGTCTTGCCCGCGGAGAGCCCGTGCAGGTGTTCCAGCGCGGCGCCGAACTGCCAATGCCCCTACAATCGGGGGACCGGATCGCGGCGCGGCTCGTCCGGCTGAATGACCGACTTGTTCTGGCAAGCGGGCTCCTGCCCTGCCGCGACGAGGTCGCGGCTCGAATTCAGGATCGTTTCGCGGAGCCGGACACCGCGTCCGATCGCGCGCAAGCCACGCCGACGCAGGAGCATCCGAAGGACGATAGCCCGGATGCGCTCGCACCTTTCATCACGCATGTCTGGCTGCTCGACATGCTGCCGCGCGTCATCGACCAGCTGCGGACGGCCCGCAACACGGATGGCGAAGAACCCCTCCTTCACGAATTCCGATACCCGCTCGCGCCCGGTGCGCGCATGTCGGAAATCGCCGCGCGTCTGAACGCGGCGGAAGGCCTGACCCCGCTTCGCCCGAAGGTCTGGGGCTCGCTCGCAACCGTCCCGGACACGGCCACCCCGCTGGAAATCTCGACCGAGATCGACGCCGGGAAGGGGCGGATCGCTCTGGTCCAGATCGCCCTGGAGGAGCGCGTCGTCGTGCTTCTCAGCCAATCGGCGGCACGCGCCGAGCAAGGCGCCGCGCGTCTGGAAGAGGCGCTCGGCGAGGTCCTGCTGGCGCCGACGATCCAGATCGAGCGCCATTATGCCGGCTTAGGAGACATCGAGGGCCTCTCGCCGGAGGACCTGACCGGGCGCGTGCACGGCTTCCTCACGGGCTATTACCGCCGGGCGCTGGACCGGCCCGTGGCCGCCCTGGGCCATCAATCGCCGCGCGCAGCCGCCGCGGGCGGAGACCGGAAGGGGGAATTGGCCGACTGGCTGAAAGGTTTGGAGGCGCATTCGGCCAAGGCTCACGACCCCAAGCAGGCCGCAGCAGCCTTCGATTTCGGCTGGCTCCGCCATGAACTGGGTTTGGACGCGCCGAAAGGCTGAGGGCTTCGAATCGAGGCGATGCCCCGGCGTATGGGGGTGCGGAGGCTCGTTCGTAAAGTCGGGCCAACTCTCGCGCATTAGCCGCCTTCGATTCGGCATTCAGGCCGCCGCGCGACGGATGAGAACCTTGATGAAGGCAGCACCGAAGAGGGAACGATCTTTGCGTCGTTCTGGCTGATGCGGATATCTGGGGCATTCGGATGCAGGCGATCGGATCGATGGCCTCGGCCGCATTGCATCCGGCGGTGACGTCCGGCTTGATCGATGGTTTGCTTCCAGTCGCTTACAGGCGGCGCCCCTTTCGACCGAGCGCCCCCGGAATTGGAGTCCAGTATCGGCGCCCCATCGACCCGATTGAATGCTTGAGGTGCAATCCATGACGCCGGCCCAGTTCGATCGTATGTTGCTTCGGATCGTCGGCTCGCTTCTCCTCTGGATTGCGCTCGTTGTCGTGAGCTACCTTTTGTCGACGTGAGAACGGCGGGGCATTGTTCGGATTCGTGCTCTGGACAGAGGCGCAAGGGCGATTGGAGGACGTGTGATTCTCGATGCGATCGGGTTGCTTCTGGAGTTGCTGCTCTGTGATCCTCGCAGCGGCAGGGATCGGGTCGATTGGCGGATCAGAACGATACAGACGATCCGATGGATCGGGATCGCTCTTCTGATCGCGTTGATAAGTATGGCAGTCCTTTCCGGAAGATATGAATGATCGCCTGCGCCGAGCCGCCTTCGGCGCGAGTCCACCCGCACAGGACGGCAGGTGGCGCAGACCGCCATCAGATGCGTCCGATCGCTCTGCCGCGCTGTGACCCGAACGGCGACCCAGACTTTCCGCTTAGAGCCGGGGACAAAACCCTGCGGCGGATTGACCCGAAGGGTTTTGTCCCCGGCTCTTAGTCCAGAAACACCCGCGTCGTTGCGGCCGCGCCCGCTGCGTCCACCACGGAAATCGTGACGAAGCCGGGTTCCCTCGGGCGCCACGTCGCCTGGCGTTCGAACAGGCCCGACAGCGTCGCGCGTCCGTCCACATACCACGTGAAGGGCGGGCGTCCGTTGCGCAGCTTGAGGCTGAGCGCTGCGCCCGAACCTGGCCCTTCGCTCAGACCCAGTTCGATATGGGCGGCGTTAGGGGGGAAGAGAATTTCAGGGCCGCCGCCCCGCGTGCCCAGGCCCTTGGGCGCGAGATGGCGCATCGCGGGGGGCAGGCGGCTGGCACTGGTCTGGATGCCGGGCGGGGGCCCTGGCAGGCGCATCGGCGGGCCGATCCGCGCGAAGACGTCCCGCATGATGGGCACTGCCACGTCCTGCCCGACGAGGCCCGGCACCGGCGCGCCGTCCGGCCGCCCGACCCAGACGCCCACCACATGCCGTCCGTCATAGGCGAGCGTCCAGGCGTCGCGATAGCCGAAGGACGTACCGGTCTTGAAGGCCAGCGTGCCGGGCGACGTTTTGGTGGTGGAGGGCGCGCCGGAGAGGATCGAGGCGACGTACCAAGCCGCCTGCGAGGACAGGATGCGCTGCCCCGCGTCCAGCTTGCCGGACGCAGCTTCAGGCCCGCCGAACGCGGCGTTCGGCGCGCCGCTGCGCTCGGTCTCGATGCGCAGCGGGCGCGCGACCCCGCCATGGGCGAGCCCTGCATAGAGGCGCACGAGGTCTTCCAGCGAAATGCCAAGGCCCCCGAGGCCGATGGCGAGGCCCGGCAGCGAGCGGTTCCCGAGTTCGAGTTCGGCCCCCGCTCGGCGGATGCGATCCACGAGGCGCGAGGGGCCGACGGCGGCGAGCAGTTCCACGGCCGGTAGATTGCGCGAGAGTTGCAAGGCGCGCCGCGCCGTCAGCGTTCCCTCGAACCGCCCGTCGAAATTGCCGGGATTGTAGCCCGCAAACGAGGTCGGCCGGTCGTCCATCAGGGATTCGGGATGGGCGACGCCGCGCTCGAAGGCGAGCCCGTAGATCAATGGCTTAAGGGTCGAGCCCGGCGAGCGCTCGGCCTTGGTGAGATCGACATAGCCCTGCCGCGCGGCATCGAAGAGATCGGGCGAGCCGATCGTGGCGACGATCTCGCCGCTCGTATGATCGGCGACCACGATAGCGAGGCTTTGGGGCTTGGGCAGCCCCGCCACCTTCTCGCGCGCATAGGCTTCGAGCCGCGCCTGAAGGCCGGCGTCCAGCGTCAGGCGAAGGCGCTTGCGTGCGTCGCGCGCTTGAAGCGAGCGCTGGCGCGCACCCTCGGCCGCATGGGCGGCCAGGGTTGGCATGGCGAGCCGACGCGTCGGCACGGGCTCGCGCTGGCCTCGCTCGGCTTCGCCGGGCGACAGGATGCCGAGCGCGGCCATGCGCGCGAGCACGCGGTCGCGCGCCGCACGCGCCCGCTCGGGATGAAGGTCCGGGCGCAGCCGCTCGGGGCTTTGCGGCAGTGCGACGAGCAGCGCCGCTTCCCCCGCCGTTAGGCGCTTGGGCTCGTGGCCGAGCCAGGTGAGGCTCGCCGCGCGCAGGCCCTCGACATTGCCGCCATAGGGCGCGAGCTTGAGATAGACCGAGAGGATTTCATCCTTGCCGAGTGCGCGCTCCAGCGCCAGCGCGTCCAGCACCTGCCGCCCCTTGGCCGAAAGGCTGCCGGTGGGCAGGCGCTCCACGAGGCGCGCCACCTGCATGGTCAGCGTCGAGCCCCCCGATACGATACGCCCGTGCCGCGCGGATTCCAGAACCGAGCGCCCCAGCGCGATCAGATCGACGCCGCCATGCGTGGCAAAGCGCTTGTCCTCCCAGCCCTGCAGCATCTGAAGAAAGCGCGGATCGACATCGCTGACGTCAGCGGCCAGCCGCCAGCGCCCGTCCGAGGCGGCGAAGGCGCGCAGCAGCGTGCCGTCCCGCGCCTCGACCACCAGCCCGGTCTCGGGTTCGCGCAGGCTGGCGGCGCGGCTTGCCACGGCGCGCTCCAGCGCCGCCCAGCCGCCGAGACCGAGAAGAAGGAGCGCCAGGGCAGCGAGCGCAATGGCGGGTCGCGAACGGCGGGGGCGCACCGCTCGCACGCCATGAGGCGGCACGGCCTCCGGCGCGGCGGGCTGTGGGTCGCGCCGCCAGAGGCGGCGCATCGGGCGCATGATCCGGCCCATCACACCCGGCCCCGGTGCGAACGCGTCCATCTGGATGACCCGGCCCCGAACGGGACGTGCGGGGCTCGACCGGCGGTAAGGCGGGCGCGCCGCAGCGCCGAAGGCGCGGCAACTTCATTCGAGGCCCCGGCGCGGCACTCAGCCGAGGCGAGGCTGGGTCGCGAGTTTTCCGCCACTCCCACGCGCCTCGCCTCAGCGCGTCGGGCCGACGATCGCAACATGCCCTTCGTCGGTGCGCCCGCGCCGCTCGGGGCGATACATATCCTCGACGCTCGCGGCGGGGTGGACGAAGCTGCCCGGCGAAAGCGCACGCACGATATAAGCAAAGCGCATGGCGGCGGTGGACTTGGCGGCCTTGTCCACCGCGACCAGGAAGCGGTCGGTGCGGAACTCGGTATGAGCGGCCTCGCCGGTCAGCTCCAGAAAGTCGAGCGCGGCAAGGTCCCCGCCCTTGAGGATGGCGGGATTGTCGATCGCCATGCCAGCGGGCAGCGGATCGTCGATCATCAGCCGCGCGGCATTCTCGTCCACCGGCTGCACGTCGAGAACGGCGACGAGCCGGTCACCTTGCGCGATCGTGGCGGGGTCCGCCTCTTCGCCC
>NZ_BBWS01000039.1:0-80712 GCF_001463925.1 Aureimonas sp. N4
CCGCCTCTTCGCCCGCCAGCGTGTAGTAGGTCCGCTTGATCTCGTAGCCTGAGATCTCGGCCGGGGGCGCGACCTCGGGCACGCCGGCCAGCGTGACCGCGACGGAGACCGGGGCCGAGCCACGGCTCTCGATGCGAAGGCCCTTGGCGAGGCCGGCGCTGTCGAGCGTCGAGGAATAGGAGCCCTCGACCGGCGCGCCGTCCACCGCGAGCTTGACCGGCTGCTTGGCGAGCGCGGCATGGGCGGCCAGAAGCGACCAGACGTCTTCTTGCGTCGACGTATAGCGCTTGGTCTCGCGCTCCGTCCCGATCGACTGGATCAGGGGCGTGAGATCGATGCCCTCGATGCCGGTCTCGAGCGCCAGCGTCGCCACCGCCGCTTCGTCTCTGAGCTTGGTGCCATAGTCCCGGCGATTGGGCTGGTCGGCCCCGGACACCGCGCTCGTTGCGGCCAGACGCATCAGGGTCTGCGCGCGCGTTCCATCGCCATAGAAGGAGAGGGCGGCGGCGAGTTGGGCCTTGGCGAGAGGCGTCTCGAAATTCGCCGCCTCGTTGTCGGCGGTGTAGCGCAGATCGCCGATCGCGGCCCGGCCGCTGCGGGCGAGCACGTAATAGGCATAGGCCGCCTTGGACCAATCGGGCCGGTCCGGCAGATAGGCGATCTGGTTGGCGAGATTGTCGAGCGCCAGCGTCAGCCCCTCGCCCGGCACGTCGTAACCCGCCTCCTTGGCGCGGGACAGGAAGTCCGTGACATAGGCGTCCAGCCAAAGATCGCCCGAGCCGGGCGACCAGAGGCCGAAACTGCCCGAGGAGTCCTGATTGGCGAGCACCGAGCGTATCGCCTTGCGCACGCGCTCGGCAACATCGGCCCCACGCGGCAGGCCCGCCGCCAGCGCCGTCTCATCGAGATACAAGAGCGGCAGGGCGCGGCTCGTCAGCTGCTCGGTGCAGCCATAGGGGTAAAGGTCGAGCGCGGCGAGCGTGCCCGCCACGTCGAACCCGCCGAAGCGCGTGACCGACAGCGTGGCGCGGCCGGTGCCCGGCTGGAAGCCGGCGAGGATGTCCGCGCCCAGTTGCAGCGACGCGCCCGCCGCGATCTCGAAGCGGCTTTTCTTGACGTCGCGCGGCTGGATGGAGCGCACCGGCAGCGCGAAGTTCTTGTGCAGGGTCTGGCCGCCGGGCAGCGTCAACGCAAGCTCCATCGCGCCCTCGCCGGGCGAGAGGGCGGTGACGGGCACGAGAAGACGGGCGCGGCCGTTCTCGGTGAGCGTCAGGTCGGCCTCGGCCTGATCCTCGATCACGAGACTGCCGTCACCGCCCGACAGGGCGAGATGCACCGGGCCGGCCGGGCCTTCGACGTGGTTCAGGTCGATCTGAATGCGCGAGCGGTCGCCGGGGCTGAGGAAGGCGGGGCGGCTGACCTGCGCCACCACGGGATCGCGCACCAGAACGTCGCGGCTGGCTTCGCCCACGCCCGATTTCGACCAGGCGACGACCATGAGCTTCAAGGTGCCGTTGAAATCCGGCACATCCAGCGAGACCTTGGCGCGGCCTTCGGCATCGGCCGTGACCGTGCCGGAGAAGAGCGCGACGAGATCGTCCATCGGCGGCGGGCGCGTGCCGTCCGCTCCGGCGTCGCCGCCCGAGCGCACCGAACCCGGCGCGCCCTGCATCCGGTCGATCAGCCGCGAATAGAGATCGCGAATTTCGACGCCGAGCCGGCGCTGGCCGAAATAATAGCCCTGCGGCGAGGGCGGGGTGAAATGGGTGATGTTGAGAATGCCGACATCCACCGCCGCCAGCGTTAGATAGGCCGTCTCGCCGGGCTGGATATTGGCCACCCGAACATCGACGTCGAGCTTGCCGCGCGGCGCGATGCGCTCGGGCGCGGTGAGCGAAACGGCGAGCGCGCGCTCGCCCGGCTCGACGCCGGCATGGGAGAGACCCAGCGCGCGGCCGGGCATCTGCTTGGCCGGAATGTCCATCGGCCGATACAGGATCGCGGCGACATAGGCGCTCGGCCCCCAGTCGCGCGTCACATCCAGCGTGACATCGCCGCCGCCGGCCGGAATGTCGGCGCTGACGGTTTGAACCACGCGCTCGTCCATGATGAGGATCTGGGCCTTGCCGGCAAAGCGGGGTTCGATATGAACCACGGCCTTGTCGCCGACGCTGTAGCGCGGCTTGTCCAGCGAGAGCTTCAGGATATCGGGCGTTTCCATCGACTTCGGGGCGACATACCAGCCGGCCTCGAAGCTCACGGAACTTGGCAGCGACCCGCCCTTGGGATCATTCAGCACCAATTCGTAGCTGCCCCAGCGCACCGGCACGGTGAGGCGCGCGGGCTCGCCGGGTTTGAGGTCGAGCGTGCCGCTGCCGACGCGCTCCTTGCGCTGCGTCGGCTCGTAGTTCCAGCGCCCGCTGACGGAGTACCATTGGAAATCCGTCGAGACCTTGTTCAGCACCCATTGGACGCCCGGCCGCGCGGCGGGTGCCCCGTCGGCTCCGAGCGCGATGATGTCGAAACTGCCTTCGCCGTTTTCACCGAGCGCGCCGTCGAAGAGCGGGCGAATACCGATGCGCGGCTTGTCGCCTTGGAGCGGGCGTGTCGCCAAGCGCTCCACCGGCCGCCCGCCGGCGTCGCTGACGCGCACCTGGATGCTGGCTTGAAGCGGCTTGGTGGTGACGGGCGGCTCGAAGGGGGCGAGCGTGACGGAGGCCTTGCCGTCCTCGGCCGTGGGCTCGCCCTCGAACGGAATGCGGGTCGCGGTCGGCCGGTCGTCTTCCAAACCGAAGCGGTATCCCTTGAACCCCTCCAGCCCGTCCGTGGCGCTCAGCACCGTTTCGCCGGAAACGGCAAGACCTGCCGCCGGCGCGCCGAAGAGATAGCGCACGTCCAGCGAGAGCGCCGGGGGCGCGGCCGGGTCGATCGGCGCATCGGGCAGGGCAAGGTCGAAGCCGATCTTCTCTGGCTCGAAATCCTCCACGCGCAGGCTGGTGGTGCTAAGCGCCGGCTGCTCCGGGTCGGTGTAGAGGCCGACCGTCCAAAGGCCGCGCATCGCGCCGGGGGCAAGGAGCATATCCCAGCTGACGCCGCCTGCATCCTTGGCCTGGAGCACGGTGCGCCGGTCCTCCACCCCATCGGGCCGCTTCACAATGGCGGTGAGGGTGAGATTGTCGGCCGCTACGCCGCGACCGTCGCGCAGAAGCGCGGTGAGATGCGCTGTGTCGCCCGCGCGGTAGATGCCGCGCTCGCTGGTCAGGAACACGTCCAGCGCGCCTGCGGGCTCGCGGCCCTCCACGCCCCGGTCGGTCAGGTCGAAGGGCGAGCCGGACATGTCGAGAAAGGAGAAGTCGCCGCCCGCGCCGTTGGCCATCAGAAGCGCCGGACGGTCGCCGCCCGTGCCCTTGAGAAGGCCGGGTGCGAGGCGGGCGTGGCCGGCGGCGTCGGTCTCCACGCTGCCGAGGATTTCGTTATTGGCGGCGACGAGTTCGAGTTTCACACTCGCCATCGGCTCGGCCGTGCCGAGCGAGCGGGCGAAGACATGGAACCCGTCCGCCCCGGCGAAGCTGGTGAGGCCGATATCGGTCAGCACGAACCATTGCGTGGCGGGCGCCTCGTCGCTGCCGCGCGCGTTCTTGGCCTTGGCCGAGAGGATGTAGACGCCGGGCTGACGCTCCTTCAGGAGGGCGCTGACGGGAATGGCCGTGGTGACCTCCGCATTGGCGCTGCGCTGGACATCCACCGCGCCGGTCCAGACCTCTTCACCGTCCTGCGCCTTCACCTCGTCGATCTCGTAGGCACCGAGCTGCGACAGGAAGCGGCTTGCGCCGATCGTGCGCGCCAAGGCCCGGTCGCCGATGCGCAGCACGCGCGCCTCGATCGTGTCGGTGTTGATCGAGGTGACGGGAATGGTCGCCTCGCCGCCCGCCGGAAGGACATAGGCATTGCCTGAGAGTCGCACGGACGGGTCGCGGTCACGCACATAGACCGAGGCTTCGACATTCTTCTGGAGCGTTTCGCCGCTGGCCGCCGGAATGCCCTTGCGCGCCACGATCCGGTAGCGCGCGCCGTGCTGGACGCCGGAGACGCAGATCTGCGAACCGCTGGCCGAAACCGGCAGCGTGTCGCCCCCCTCCACGCGCACGTAATCGCCCGCTGCTTCGCCCGAGGTCACCGTGGGGCTGAGCGGCTCGGAGAAGTTCAGGCAGATGCGCGGCGCGGCGGCGTTGTTGTCGACCGAATTGCCGGTGATGCGGAACCCATGTTCGGCAAGCGCGGCCTCCAGGCTTTGGCGCGCGGCCGGGCGCTCGGTGATAGCAAGCGCCGCCCGCCAGGTGCGGATCGCCTCGCGCCAGTTCTCGTCGGCCGCGAAACCCTGCGCAGCGAAGTCGAGGGCAGCGGTCTTCTCGCGGTCCTGCGTGGCGGTCAGATAGGCGTTGATGGCGGCGGGCTGGCGCGCTTCTGCCGCCGCCTGCGCCTGATCGCTGTCGTCCGTCGCGACCGAAAGGCTGGACAGGGCCAGCCCCAACCAGGCGCGGGACGAGGTGGGGTCGCGCCGCAGGGCCTCGCGATAGGCGCTCATGGCGCTCGCGAAATCCTTGCGCTCCAGCGCGGCGTCGGCTTGGCTCCAGAGCGCCGGGCCTGCGGCGATCGCCTCGTCGCGCGGCTCGTCCTTGAGCGCCAGACGGAATTGTCTAGCGGCGTCGAGGTCGAGCGCGGTGAGGGGTTTCAACTCGGCGAGACGCCGGCGCTCCTGCGCCTCGTTCGTGGCCGGCGCGGGCGAGGCATCGGCGATGCGCCCGGAGATGACGCCGCGCGCGGCGCGCAACTCGCCCACATCGTCCTTCAGGAAACACCAGCCCTTGGCCGTGTTGAAGGTGAAGGCGCGGCATTTGTTGTCGGCGAGGCAGGCGGTTTCGCACAGATTCTGGTCGGCATCCTTCAGGATGTCGTAATCGTGCCCGTAATAATCGGAGCCGGGCGCGGCGACGATGGCGCGCTCGACGCCTTGCGCCCACGCCGAGCCCGGCGCGCTGAGGCCCACAAACCCGCCCAACAGCACGCCTGCCAGAAGTCGCACAGCTCGCATTCTATCCGCTCCCCTCGCGAAAGGCGAGATTAGGGGAAAAGGACAGCCGCCCGCAAGCGGACCTTACGCTGCCATCATCTCCGGCCCGAGCGCGACTGAGACGATACGATTTCGCCCTTCCTTCTTGGCTGCGTAGAGGGCGATGTCGGCCGTGCGGACAAGCGCTTCCAACTCGCAGCGATTGTTTGTGCCGAGCGTGGTGGTGACGATTCCCACACTCAACGTCACGCGGTCGGACACGGTGGATTGGGGATGGGCGATCGCCATCTGGTGGAGGCGACCCATCAAGGTCGCGATCCGCGCGCGAGCCAGTTCCGCGCCAATACCGGGCAGCAGAATCAGGAACTCCTCGCCACCGATCCGGCCGCAGCGGGCGTTATCCGACGTCTCGAAGTCGAGGAAAAGGGTCCCCACCGATCGCAGCGCCTGATCGCCCGCGATATGGCCGAGACTGTCGTTCAACCGCTTGAAATCGTCGATGTCGATCATGGCGACGGACAGGACGCTGTCCGCGGGCGCTTCCCGAAGATGAAGGGCCAAAGCTTCCATCACCGCTTCCCGGTTGCAAAGACCCGTCAATGCGTCGGTATGGGCGATGAAGTGGAGTCGGTCGTGGCTCTCTTTGAGAAGGCCGGCGTTATGCGCTTCCTTCATGCGCAAAAGGGCGATGCGCAGCTGGTTGCCTGTGGAACGCCAACGATACCAGACGAAAGCGCTGCCAATGGCGATGCAATAGCAGGTGAAGAGGAGGCCGGAAGCCAAGTCCACAAGAGGATTGAGGATCTGCCCCGCCAGGAAGCTCAGTACCAGGACGAGCGAGGCCAGAACGGTCCAGAGCGTCGTCAAGGGAAGGAAGGCGACGCCCGTCGACATCCCGAAAAAGCCAATGACGACGAAGCGCTCGAAATGCGCGCCACCGGCCGCCCGCCCGGTCAGGATTGCCGCTGCCATGATCGCGCCGACGAAAAGACAGGTCGATAGTCCCTGCCACACGTTCGAGCCGAACGAGGCCCACGCGCGTAAGGCTATCACCAGAGCCACCGTCGAGAAAAGACCGTGACCCAGCAGGACGGTGCTAATGGCCTCAGGCGCGACCAGATAATCGAGCGGGATCGTCAGCCACATGATAAGGGTTGCGATGTAAAACCATTCCACGGCGACGCGCCGGTGGTCGCTCCAGAGGAGCGAGCGGCATATGGCATCGAGCGGGGCGGAAAGACGAGGTGGGCGTGGACCCATCCGGCTTTGGGTCTCGACCTCGGGCCAGAGACCGTGGGCGTCGATCCACTGTGCGGCTTCGTTTAGAAGGAACGGCCCACGCGGGCTTTCGCTCAATTCGGCATCCGATACTGATCCGCTCTGCCTCATGCGTGAGATGCTTTGCTTCGCTCATCGTGGAACACGGGTCCGACCCGGTCGACGCCCATGTTAAACCTTGCAGGCTTAACATTTTGCCGCATCCGACTCGTGCTCGCTCTCGCGGGAGGCGTCCTCGGCCCACCGGCACGCCTTCCTGTCTTTGCGGTGCGGCTGCGACGCGCTATCCCGCCCTCATGATGATACGACCCGCCCGCGCCGATGACCGCGCCGCCCTTCTCGCCCTTCTCCAGCCTGTGATCGCTCGAGGGGAAACCTATGCGCTCGACCGCGACATGAGCGCCGAGGCGATCTTGGACTATTGGCTTGGCGCCGAGAAGGATACCTTCGTGGCCGAGGCGGACGGTGTGGTGCTCGGCACCTACTATCTGCGCGCCAACCAGGCCGGCGGCGGGCGGCATGTCGCCAATTGCGGCTATGTCACCTCGGGCGAGGCGACAGGGCGGGGCGTCGCGCGCGCCATGTGCCGTCATTCGCTGGACCATGCCCGCGCGCGCGGTTTTCGCGCCATGCAGTTCAACTGCGTTGTCAGCACCAACACGCGCGCCGTCGCCCTTTGGCAGGCCATGGGCTTCGAGATCGTCGGCCGCCTGCCGGGCGCATTCGAGCATCCCGAACAGGGGCCGGTGGATGCGTTCGTGATGTTTCAGACGCTCTGATCGGTCCGCCGGCTAGGGATCCTTGCCTGGTTCTCTCCGGAACCCGGTCTCCCCGCCGGCGTTGCCTCCTGACGCCGCCCGCTGGGCAGGTGCTCCTCGTGCCGCTGTTCGGTGCTCCGGGCGCCGACGCCCGCGCGGCGTGGTTCGCGAAGGAGACATGCCGATGACGAGTCACAGCCCCGCCCTGATGCCGGCCCGGAGAGGGTCGGCGGGCAGCGCCCTGCACGGGATCGCGCTCAGTTTTCCCGTCGCGCTGTTCAGTCTCGGGCTCGCCTGCGACATCGCCTTTCTCCGGACAGCCGAGATTCAGTGGACGAATTTCGCGAGCTGGGCGATCGCCGGGGCGCTCGTCTTCGGCGGCATCGTGCTGGCGGTCGCGCTTCTCGCCTGCCTCGTGCGGATGCGCCGGCCCGGCGGGGCGCGGCGTCTGGCCTATCTCGTGGTGGTCGCCGCGATGTTCGCGCTCGGTCTCGTCAACGCCTTCCATCACGCGCGCGACGCCTGGAGCTCGGTCGGCACGGCGGGCCTTGCCCTGTCGATCGTGACGACCCTTCTCGCGCTTGGCGCGGCCTGGATGACCTATTCCCGCCCCGACCCTTGGGAGATCGCCCGATGAGCCTGATCCTTCGCGCCAGCCTTCTGAGCACGAGCCTTCTTGCCGCCGTCGCGCTCGCGGGCTGCGACTCCTCCTCCGATCCCAACCTCAACCAGACCGGCGCGCAGCCGGACCTGCCGGCGGTGAACGAAACGCTCGTGCCGCCCATGAAGATCGCGACGCCCGCCGGCTGGAACGGGCAGGTGCCCGTGGCCCCGCAGGGTTTCACGGTTTCGGCCTTCGCCTCCGACCTGTCGATCCCGCGCCAGATGCTGGTTCTGCCCAATGGCGACGTGCTGGTGGCGGAGGGGCGCGGCGGCAACGCGCCGGCCATGCGCCCGAAGGACGTGATCGCTGGAATCATCAAGAAGCGCGGCAATTCGAGCGGCAGCGGCGGCAATCGCATCACGCTCCTTCGCGACGGCGACAATGACGGCACGCCGGAGGTGCGAACCACCTTCATCGACAATCTGAACGCGCCCTATGGCCTCGCCTTCGTGGACGGCTCGCTTTACGTGGCCGCTCAGGACGCACTCCTGCGTTTTCCCTACGAAGAAGGCCAGACCGAAATCTCCGCGCCGGGTGAAGAGGTGACGAAGCTGCCCTCCGCCATCAACCATCACTGGACGAAATCGCTGACGGCGAGCGCCGACGGCACCAAGCTCTATGTCGGCATCGGCTCCAACAGCAATATCGGCGAGCGCGGCATGAACGTGGAGGAAGAGCGTGCCGTGGTCTGGGAGATCGACCGCCAGACGGGCGCGGCGCGCACCATCGCGCGCGGCATCCGCAACCCGACCGCGCTCGCCATCGAGCCGACGAGCGGCGCGCTCTGGGCTGTCGTCAACGAGCGCGACGAGTTGGGGCCGCAACTCGTGCCCGACTATCTCACCTCGGTGAAGGACGGAGCCTTCTACGGCTGGCCCTACAGCTATTGGGGCCAGAATCTCGACCCGCGCGTATCGCCGCAGAAGCCCGAACTTGTAGCAAAAGCCATCGCGCCGGACTATGCGCTCGGCTCGCATGTCGCGGCCCTCGGCCTGTCCTTTGCGCGAGAGGGCGGTTTCGGGGGATCGTTTTCGGACGGCGCCTTCATCGGCGAGCACGGAAGCTGGAACCGGCAGGATCTCTCAGGATACAAAGTCGCCTTCGTGCCCTTCCAGAACGGGCGTCCCTCCGGCGAGCCGGTGGATTTCCTGACCGGCTTCCTGACGGGCGACGGGCAGACGCGCGGCCGCCCGGTCGGGGTAGCCTTCGATCCCGCGCGGCGCATTCTGCTGGTCGCCGATGACCTGTCCCACACAATCTGGCGCGTGTCGCAAGGTCCGCAGGCGCAGGCGGCCCTCTCTCCGTGATGCAGGTCGACGGGGCTGGCGAACCCGTTTGCCGGCTCTAGAAACCCGGAGGCGATGCGAGCGCGGAGGGAGGTGCCGCGTCTTGCCCACACCTCGTTTCGATGTCAGCTCCAGCCAGACGGCAGGTCTCTTCCCATGAAGCTTTTCGGATTGTCCTCCACCCTTTCCGTCGCCGATCTCGTGACGCACACGCTGGCGGCTGCCGGCGTCGAGCGCATCTGGGGCGTGACGGGCGACAGTCTCAACGCCATCAATGACTCGCTGCGCCGCTTAGGGGCCATCGAGTGGATGCATGTGCGCAACGAGGAAGCCGGGGCTTTCGCGGCCGGGGCGGAGGCGGCGGCCTCCGGTAAGCTCGCCGTCTGCGCGGGAAGCTGCGGGCCGGGCCATCTCCATCTGATCAACGGGCTCTACGACTGCCATCGCAACCGCGTGCCGGTTCTGGCCATCGCCTCGCATATCCCGTCCAGCGAGATCGGGCTCAACTATTTCCAGGAAACGCATCCGACCGATATCTTCCGCGAATGCAGCCATTTCTGCGAGATGGTGCAGGACCCCGCGCAATTGCCCGAGCTTCTGCACCGGGCGATCCGCACCGCGATCGGCGAGCGCGGCGTCGCGGTTCTGGTTCTGCCGGGCGATGTCTCGATGAAAGAGGCCCCGGCCAACGCGCGCGCCGAGATGCCCAGGCTCGCCCGCCCGCGCATCGTGCCGGACGCCCATGAGATGTCCCTGCTGGCCGCCCGGTTGAACGGCTCTGGCGCGGTGACGCTGCTTTGCGGCGCGGGCGTGGAAGGCGCGCATGACGAGGTGGTGGCGCTGGCCGACGCGCTGGCCGCACCCATCGTCCACGCCTATCGCGGCAAGGAATGGATCGAGTGGGACAATCCGTTCGATGTCGGCATGACTGGCCTCATCGGCTTTTCGTCGGGCTATCATGCGATGATGGAGTGCGACACGCTCCTGATGCTCGGCACGGACTTTCCCTATCGCAATTTCTACCCCGAAAAGGCCGAGATCGTTCAGGTCGATCGCGACCCCTCCGCGCTCGGCCGCCGCGCGCAGATCCATCAGGGCATCGTCGGCGATGTGAAGGAAGCCGCCGCGCTGCTTCTGCCGATGATCGAAGGCGGGCGCGACCGAAGCTTCTTGGACAAGGCGCGCGAGCACTACCAGAAGGCGCGCGAGGGGCTGGACGATCTCGCCACCCCGCGCGAGGGCGAGACGCCGCTGCATCCCCAATATGTCGCCGCGCGGATCGATGCCTTGGCGGCCGAGGATGCGATCTTCACCGCCGATGTCGGCACGCCCGCCGTCTGGGCGGCGCGCTATCTCACCATGAACGGCCAGCGCCGGCTGATCGGCTCGTTCAATCATGGCTCCATGGCCAATGCCATGCCTCAGGCGCTCGGCGCGCAATCGGCCTTTTCCGGTCGGCAGGTCGTGTCGCTCTCGGGCGATGGCGGGCTCACCATGCTGATGGGCGATCTCCTGACGGCCGTGCAGATGAAGCTGCCGGTGAAGATCGTCGTCTTCAACAACAGCACCCTCGGCTTCGTGGAAATGGAGCAGAAAGCGGCCGGTTATCTCGACACAAACGTCTCGCTTCAGAATCCCGACTTTGCGGCCATTGCGCGCGAGATGGGCTTTCACGCCGAGCGCGTCACCTCATCGGCCGCGCTCGACGGCGCGCTGAAAGCGGCTTTCGCCCATCCCGGCCCGGCACTTCTGGATGTGGTGACGGATGGCTTGGAGCTCGCCCTGCCGCCCAAGATCAAGGCGCAGCAGGCCGCCGGCTTCAGCCTCTATTCCACCCGCGCCATCATGAACGGGCGCGGCGATGAAGTGGTGGAACTCGCCCGGACCAATCTTCTGCGTTGAGCCGTCCCGGTCTGGCCAAGCGATCAGCCGACCATAGATTGGAGGCGGTGAACACGCCGGGCGGGTGGGGACTACGCGTCCGGCGTTTGGCGATGAACGGGCGGCCCGTCGCGCTGTGACGGGATCGAAGAGGGTGGAGACGATGCGAAACTTCTGCCGGGCTGTTGCGGCGTGTATGGCGCTTGTAGCGGTGGGCAGTCTGGCCGGCTGCAAAGACGAGAGCAAGGGCGCGGCACAGGCCGGTGTGTCCGCAACGACGGCGGACACGGCGGAGCTCGCCAAGTCCAACGCCTATATCACCGCCGCCAATGTCGGCGGCCGGACATTCTCCAACGCGCTCGAGACGTATCAGCAAACGATCGCACCCAAGCTTGCCAAGCAGAAAGCGCTATCGGACTATGCGGTCGTTCCACCGCTCAAGGTCTCGCAAATTCAGACGCGCCTGCAGACAGCCATCGCCTTGAAAGGGTCGATCCCCGAACTCGATCAGGTGGCGCGGGACTTTGCAGCGGCAATCGATGCGTTCGTGCCCATGAACAACGGCTTGGCCAATTACGCCGAGTCCAAGGGCTTTCTGACCGATGGGGGTGCCAAGGCGCGCGAGGGCGATGCCGCTTACGTGGCTTCCCTGTCGCGTGTGGCCGAGGCCGAAACGAAATTCCTCGACCAGATCGAGGTGCGCGACGAACGCTTGGTTCGCGAGGCGTACGAGGCAGCGCCCGAGGGAAGCGTCGAACGATACCGCGCCGGCATCATTCTTTCCGGCAAGAAGGCGATGAACGAGGTCGTGACGGTTTTCACCGAGCCGTCCAATACCGCCGCGCGCCAGCAGTTCGCGAGCCACCTCGATGAGATGGCGGGAATGGTCGAGAAATGGGATGCGGCCGTGCGCGCCAAGAAGCCCGAGGGCTGCGCGATACTACAAGGCCGTTTCAACTCGGTGATCGCAGGTGGGCGCAAGGCCGTTCAAAACGCCGAGCAGGGGCGGTTCAATCTCGATGACGGAGCGCCACCGGTGGGCCTTCAGTTCGAGTTCAGCATCTTGCAATCGAACTTCGCCAGTATGATCAACGAACTCAACAGACCCTTCTCCTGCTGATGGTGGGAAGCGTCGCAGAGCCCTGCTTCTCTTCGCGCAGGGGAAGGATCAAAAGCCTCGGCGGCCTCGCGCGCGGTTTGCGCGACATGGCCATTCTCGGCATGCTCACGTGCGTGCCGGTCGGCGCGGCCAGCGCGAGCGAGGCCGATGACATTGCGTATCTCCGGTTGGAGCAGGTCGAGCGCATCCAGACCGCGATGCTGGATTTCGCGGCCATGGACGCGCCGATCCTGGAGGTCCGCGACAGTCCGGAGCGCGCGGCGTTGCTGCGGCGAGGTCGAGAGCTTGCCGAGACGATCTTCGATCCCGTCCGCACGATGGAAGAGATGACATCTGCCCTCGGCGTCGTACCGACCGACGTGCCGGAACGGATCGACGCCATTGCGGAGCGGATGCAGGCGCTGGACATCGGACCTGATGCGCCCGACGAGAGCGTGGGCGCGAGCGAGACGACACGATCCGATAAGGCGCGGATCGACGCTGTCAGTGCAGCCATGGCGAGCCCTGAACTCGTCGCGGAAACCCGCGTGACCGGGCGGCGCATCAAATGGCTTTATGAATCGATCCTCGGTGGACGACGCAATGAACTGCGCGCCCTGTCAGCGCAGGACGTGGAGGCCGGCATCGAGAACGTTCTCGCCGACACACGCGCAGCCGATGGCGTGCCGACGATCCCGCCGCTGCGCGGCGATCTCGCGCGAGAGGCCATGCGTGGGCACCTGCGCACCATCCTCTCGCGTCTTCCGCACGGCGATGTCGCTGCGCTGTCCGATTTCTATACCAGCGAGGCCGGCCGCCAAAAGAAGGCGGCTCTCCTTCAAGCCTTCCGCGAGCGCAACGACGCGAACGGGCGGGCGCTTCTGCGCCAGCTGTTAGAGGACGCGCGCAACTCACCATGACGCCTTCGATGGCGAGACTCTTTCGGGGCACTCCCCTGTCGACGAGACGCCCGCGCGGAACAGCTTTCTCCGGGGGCCAGTCCACATCCGAGGGCTTGGCCTGTCGGCCGCGTGACGTCGCCGACCCGTGCGCCTAAACTCGCCGTCCGTCCGCGCCGAAGAGATGGGCCTGCGCGGGATCGAAGCCGAGCGGGATCGTCTCGCCGGGGCGGATCGGCTGCTGGCCGTCCAGAAGCACGGTGGTCGGCTCGCCGCCGGAGATGCTGGTATAGACGACCGTCGAGCCGCCCAGATGCTCCACCAGCTGCACCGAGGCCGAGCCGAGCCCGGCGCGCGCTTCGCCCGCGCGTAGATGTTCGGGGCGCACGCCGAAGGTCAGTTCCTCGTCGCCGCGCGCTTCCACCGGCTTTTCCAGCTGCACCTTCAGCCCGCCGACATCGATCGTGCGCCGCGAGGGATCGCCCGCAGCCATGCGCGCCTTCAGGAAGTTCATCTTCGGGCTGCCGATGAAGCCCGCGACGAAGCGGTTGGCGGGGTGGTTGTAGAGGTCGAGCGGGCGGCCCGCCTGCATCACGCGCCCTTCCTTGAGCACAACGATCTTGTCGGCCATGGTCATGGCCTCGACCTGATCGTGGGTCACGTAGATCATCGTGTTGCCGAGCTGCTGATGCAGGCGGGTCAGCTCCACGCGCATCTGCACGCGAAGCTCCGCGTCGAGGTTCGACAGCGGCTCGTCGAACAGGAAGATCTTGGGCTCGCGCACGATGGCGCGGCCGATCGCGACGCGCTGCCTCTGGCCGCCCGAAAGGGCCTTGGGCTTGCGCTGAAGCAAAGGGCCGATCTGGAGCACATCGGCCGCTTCCTGCACGCGGCGCTCGATCTCCGGCTTCTTCATGCCCGCGGTTTCCAGCCCGAAGGCCAGATTCTTGTAGACGCTCATATGGGGATAGAGGGCGTAGCTCTGGAACACCATGGCGATGCCGCGCTTGGAGGCGGGCACTTCGTTCATGCGCTGGCCGTCGATGCGAAGCTCTCCGCCGCTGATGTCCTCCAGCCCCGCGATCATGCGCAGAAGCGTGGACTTGCCGCAGCCGGACGGGCCGACGAAGACGGTGAAATCGCCGGGGTCGATCTGAAGATCGATGCCGTGGATGACGCGCAGGCCCCCATAGACCTTTTCCACGCCGTCGAGCTGGATGCTGGTCGCCATATCGTCTCTCCTCCCGTTCAAGCGTCCTGCGGCTGCCAGCTCGCGTATTTCGGATGGGCCGGGCCGATCGGCAGTTCGACGTCGCGCCCCGTCTCGGCCGAAGCATAGATGGCGGTCACGAGTTCGAGCGAGCGGCGTGCGTCGCGGCTGGTGACGGGCGGCGGCTCGCCCGCGCTCAGCGCCTTGTGGAAAGCCGCCATCTGACCCCGGAAGCGCCGACCGACCGGCTCGAACCCGTCCAGCGCGTCGTCGATCCGCGCCCTCACTTCATCATTGGCGGGCAGGATCGTCCACGGCCCGTCCCCCGGCGAATAGGCCTCATGCGCGCTCTCGAAGGTCACGTTCTCGAAATGCAGGCGCAACCGGCTGATCTCGTCCTGGCTGCCGAGCGTGGCGGTGGAGGAGAGGAACGCTCCGCTGTCCATGCGCCAGGAGGCGGAGACGCAATCCTCCACCTCGATCGCGTTGACGCGCGTGGCGGTGCGCGCGAAGACGCGCTCGACCGGCCCGAACAGGAAGCAGGCAAGGTCGTGGATATGGATGGCGTGGGTCATGAGCACGCCGCCCAGCTCCGTCTTCCAGCGCCCCCGCCACGGGTTGTCATAGTAATCCGCGCCGCGCTTCCAGAAGGTTTCGGCCACTCCGACATAGGGCTTGCCGGCGATGCCGGCGTCGATAATGCGCTTGGCCTGCATCGCGCCGTCGCCGTAGCGATACTGGAAGATCGGCATGAGACGCCCGCGCGAACGCGCCTCCGCCTCGATGATCTCGTCCACTTGCTTGAGCGAGCCGACGAGCGGCTTTTCGCAGACGACATGCTTGCCCGCCGCCAGCGCCTTCAGGATCATCTCGCGATGGAGGCCCGGCGGCGTGCAGATGTCGATGATGTCGATGTCGTCGCGCTGGAGCAGCGCGTCGAAGTCGCGCGAACGGTCTGCGACCGCGAACTCGTCGCCGACGGAGGCGAGGCGAGTGGCGTCGAGATCGCAGAGCGCGGCGACCTCGAACTTCTCCGGCGCGGGGGCGTAGCCTTCCACGATATGCGAGCGGCCGATGCCGCAGCCGATCACCGCGACGCGGTAGCGCTTCGTGGTCTGGCTGGTGGGCATGGCGGGAGATGCGATATTCATCAAGAGAAACCCTTCAGCGCTTCATGCCGGTGGTGGCGATGCCCTCGATCAGCAGGCGCTGGAAGAAGAGGAAGAACAGGAAAACCGGCACGAGCGACAGGTTCGACATGGCGAAGAGCGAGCTCCAGTCCGAAGACCCCGTGGAGTCCACGAAGGAGCGCAGGCCGAGCTGCACCGTGTAGGTGTTGATGTCGTTGAGATAGATGAGCGGGCCGAAGAAATCGTCCCAGGTCCAGATGAAGGAGAAGATCGCGGCGGTCGCCAGGACGGGCAGCGAGAGCGGCAGCATGATCTTGAAATAGATGCGCCAGGGCGAGCAGCCGTCCATGATCGCCGCCTCGTCCAGCTCGCGCGGAATACCGCGAAAGAACTGCACCATCAGGAAGATGAAGAAGGCGTCGGTCGCCAGGAACTTCGGCACGATCAGCGGCAGCGGCGTGTTCACCCAGCCCATCTCCAGAAACATGATGTACTGGGGGATGAGCACGACATGGTAGGGCAGCATCAAGGTGCCCAGCATGAGCGCGAACCAGAAATTGCGCCCGGCAAAGCGTAGTCGCGCGAAGGCGAAGGCGGCGAGCGAACAGCCGACCACATTGCCGATGGTCGAGAGAACCGAGATCAACAGCGAGTTCCAGAAGAACTTGCCGAAGCTCACCTGAAGCCCGGTCCAGCCTCGGACATAGGCGCTGAAGTCGACCGACGAGGGGATGAGCGAGGAAGTCCCGAAGATTTCCTCTGAGGGGCGCACCGAGCCCGAGAGCATCCAGAGGATGGGATAGAGCATCAGGAGCGAGGCGGCGATCAGCGCCGCATGGGTCAGACCTGAGAGCACCGGCGAGCGGTGCCCGGCGCGCCGGGGCGGGGGCAGGGCCTCAGTCGTCATAATGCACCCAATAGCGAGCCGACAGGAAGGAGAAGGCGGTGAAGGCGGCGACGATCACGACGAGGATCCAGGCCAGCGCCGAGGCATAGCCCATGCGCAGGAATCCGAAGGCCTCCTGATAGAGATAGAGCGTGTAGAAGAGCGTGGAGTTGATCGGTCCGCCCGTGCCTTCCGAGATGATGAAGGCGGGCGTGAAGGCCTTGAAGGCGTCGATCGTCTGGATCACCGCGTTGAAGAAGATGACCGGCGTCAGCAGCGGCAGGGTGATGCGGAAGAACTGCCGCGCCTTCGACGCGCCGTCGATCTCGGCGGCCTCGTACATGTCGGTGGGGATCTGGCGCAGGCCCGCGAGGAAGATGATCATGGGCGAGCCGAACTGCCAGACGGCGAGCACGACCAGCGTATAGAGCGAATAGTCCGGGTTCGAGATCCAGCTCGGGCCTTCGATGCCGAAGAGCTGCCACAGCGCCATGTTGACGAGACCGTCGGAGGCGAAGAGCTGGCGCCAGAGAACGGCGATGGCGACCGAGGAGCCGAGCAGCGAGGGCAGGTAGAAGATCGCACGATAGATCGGCAGGCCTTTGAGGCCGCGATTGAAGGCGAGCGCCACCAGAAGCGCGAAGCCGAGCTTCAGCGGCACCGACAGCGCGACATAGAAGAACGTCACCGTCATGGCCGAGGCGAATTTCGGATCGGCCGTGGCGATGCGCACGTAATTGGCCGCGCCCACCCAATTGGGCGAGCGGATCAGGTCGTAATCGGTGAAGGAGAGATAGAGCGAGGCGAGGGCCGGCCCGAGCGTCAGGCCGAAAAAGCCGATCAGCCAAGGCAGGAGAAAGAGATAGGCCGGCCCGTTGCGCGCCCACGAGCGCTTCATCGCGCCGGGCGCGGCGGCCGCCGGCGCTTTCGCGCTCGGCAGTCCCGCGACCTCGGTGTGCAGGCTCATGGCTCAGCCCCGCTTGAGAATGGCGCTCGCTTCGGTCACGAGGTCTTCGCCGGCTTGCTTGGGTGTCTTGCGCCCGAAGCCGACTTCCTCGTTGATGCGCTTCTGCACGAAGGCGACTTCGCCCGCGCCCGGCGGCGGGGAGGGCGGCAGCGGGCCGACATTGGGCGTGACGAGGGCGATGTAATCCACCATCGCTTTTTCGACCTCGGAGAGTTGCGGCACGAGGATCTCGCGCATCGCCGTGGAAGCGGGCACGCCGCGCTCCAGGCCGAGTGCCTTCACGCCTTCCGGGTTCTCCACCAGAAAATTGGCGAAGCCGATGGCCGCTTCCGGCGCATTGGTCGAAAGACTGAGCAGCATGGAGGGCTTGAGATACTGGCCGGACGGGGCGCTGGCGGACAGGAGCGGATAGGGATTGAGCGCCAGCTTCCCTTTGTTCAGCTTCTGATAGCCGACGAACTGGTTGGAATGCATGAAGGCGGTGGCCGCCTTGCCGGTGGTGATGGCGTTGGTCTCGATATTGAGCTGGTCCAGCGCCTGGATGTCGGCGGGCACGCAGGCCTTGCGCTTGCGCATGTCCTCCCACATCGCGAACCACTTTTCGGCATCCGCCGGCTCGTAGCCGAGCTTGCCGTCGGCCGTGTAGAGCGCCTTGCCGTTCTGGCGCAGCCATAGCTCGAAGCTCGGCTCCACACCCCCCGCATCGGCCAGCGCGAAGACGCCCGGCCGGGGTTTGTTCTTGGCGAAGGCCTCGCCGCGATCGGCCAGCTCTTCCCAAGTCATGCCGGGCTTGGGTGGCTCGGTCTTGGCCTTTTCCCAGACCGCCGCGTCATAGACCATGGCGGAGGAGTTGACGCCGAGATTGACGCCGTAGAGCTTGCCGTCCACCTTGCCGGCGTCGATGTTGGCCTGCCCGAAATCCTCGATCTTCAGGCCCTTGCCGACCTCGCCGCTTAAATCCTTCAGCGCGCCGCGCCGGGCATATTCGAAGATGTAGCGGTAATCCATCTGGATCAGGTCGGGCGCGTTGCGACCGGCGACCTGCGTGGCGAGTCGCGGCCAGTAATCCGACCAGCCCGCGAACTCGCCCACGATGTCGACATCGGGCGCGACCGATTTGTAGGCCGTGATGGCGGCCTGCGTGCGATCGGCGCGCTCCTGACTGCCCCACCAGAGGAAACGCAGGCGCTGCGCCTGCGCAAAGGCTATGCCGCCGCCCAGAGTTCCGAGCGCCAGAGCGGCCGCGCCGCCTTGGAGAAGGCTCCGCCGCGTCACCGAAAACGTCATCGCATTCCTCCCGAAGAAACCCGCTCTCCCAAGCGGGTCGGTCATATGCTATTGCCGACTTATAACCGTTTGGTTACAAGGCTGACCACCGATCGGCAATCTTGTCAAGCAGGAGGACGGATGGACGAACCATCCAGCGGACGCCCGGAAGTTGAAGGCGAAGTGCCGACACCCTCCCGCACCGGCGCGGAACGCTCCACCCGCAACCCGGAGCGCACGCGCGCCGCCATCCTCGAAGCAGCGCGCCGCGAAATCGCGGAAAAAGGGCTGGCGGGCGCGCGAGTCGATGTCGTGGCGCGCCGCGCGGGCACCAACAAGCGGATGATCTATCACTATTTCGGGGACAAGGACGCGCTCTATCTGGCCGTCCTTGAGGACACCTATCGCCATATCCGCCAGGCCGAGCGGCGCCTGGATCTGACACGCCGCGAGCCGGAGGAGGGCCTCGGCGAACTGGCCTTGTTCACTTGGCATTACTATCAGGATCATCCTGAATTCCTGAGTATTCTCGCCACGGAGAATCTCAACCACGCGCGCTATCTCCGGCAGGCGGAGGGCATTGCCGAGATGCACTCCAACTTCCTGAGCGAACTCTCCGACGTGCTGCGGCGCGGCGAAAAGAAGGGTGTCTTCAAGCCTGGCCTCGATCCCGTCACGGTCTATCTCACCATCGCCTCGCTTGGCTTCTTCTATCTGTCCAATCGCTATACGCTTTCGACCGTTTTCCGCCGGGATCTCCAGACGCGGGCCGAGTTGGACCGCTGGGGCGAGCATATCGTCGCGACCGTCCTCGCGACCGTCCGGCGCTAGTCTTGGTTGCGCCGCAACAACGGCGGGGCAGCGTCGAAAGCCGGTTGACAAGGCTTGGCTCTCGTCTCTCTAAATAACCAGATGGTTACAAGTCGGCGCTCGGGACAGCGCGATGTGCCGGCGGCCGGGAGGGCCGCGAGGGAGGACTTTCGATGAAGCGTATCGGTGTCATCATGCACGGCATCACCGGCCGCATGGGCTATAACCAGCATCTCGTCCGCTCGGTCGTGGCCATCCGCGCGCAAGGGGGCGTGACGCTCACGACCGGCGAGAAGGTGATGCTCGACCTGATTCTGGTGGGGCGCAACGGTGCCAGGATCGAGGAGATCGCCCGCCGCCACGGCATCGAGCGCTGGACGACCGATCTCGACGCGGCGCTCGCCAACCCGGACGACACGCTCTTCTTCGACGCCGGCACGACGCAGATGCGTGGGAGCCTGCTTGCCAAGGCGATCCGCGCCGGCAAGAACGTCTATTGCGAAAAGCCGATTTCCGACACGATGCCGGAAGCCATCGAAGTGGCGGAGCTCGCCGCCCGCTCGGGCGTGAAGCATGGCGTGGTACAGGATAAGCTTTTCCTGCCCGGCCTTCGCAAACTGGCCATGCTCAAAGACTCCGGCTTCTTCGGCAAGATTCTCTCGGTGCGCGGCGAGTTCGGCTATTGGGTCTTCGAAGGCGACTGGCAGCCGGCCCAGCGCCCGTCCTGGAACTACCGCTCCAAGGATGGCGGCGGCATCATCCTCGATATGCTCTGCCACTGGCGCTACGTGCTCGACAATCTCTTCGGTGAGGTCCAGGCGGTGTCGTGCCTCGGCGCGACACACATACCGCGCCGCGTGGACGAGCGGGGCCAGCCCTACGAGGCCGATGCGGACGACGCGGCCTATGCGACCTTCGAACTCGCCGGCGGCGTCATCGCGCAGATCAACTCGTCCTGGGCCGTGCGCGTGCGGCGCGACGATCTCGTGACCTTCCAGGTGGACGGAACCCATGGCTCGGCGGTCGCCGGCCTCACGAAATGCTGGACGCAGCACCGGGTCAATACGCCGAAACCCGTCTGGAACCCGGACCAGCCTCAGACGATCGACTTCCTGCGCACCTGGGACGAGGTGCCCGATAACATCGCCTACGATAACGGCTTCAAGGCGCAGTGGGAGATGTTCATCCGTCATATCGTGGAAGACGGCCCCTGGCCCTACGGGTTGATGGAAGGCGTGAAGGGCGTGCAGCTCGCCGAACTGGGGCTCCAGTCCTGGCGCGAGCGCCGCTGGCTCGACGTGCCCGCGCTCACGCGCCAGTCGATGGCGGCGTAAGACAACCGACATGACCGATCTTCAACTGCCGACCGAAGGGCGCGGTGTCGAGACCTACCGGCTGACCGGCACGCCCCTTCCGCTCACCCACCGCCGCGCGGAGGATTTCAACCGCGTCGCCTATGCCGCCGCCCATGTCGTGGCCGATCCGCTGGTGCCTTCCGATCCCTGGCTGGAGCCGGCGATCGACTGGGACGCGACCTTGCGCTTTCGCCACCGGCTCTGGGATCTCGGCCTCGGCGTCGCGGAAGCCATGGATACCGCACAGCGCGGCATGGGCCTCGGCTGGCCGGATGCTCAGGAGCTGATCCGCCGCTCGCTTCGCGAGGCGCGCTCTCGCGACGACGCGCTGATCGCCTGCGGCGCGGGCACCGATCATTTGGCGCCCGACCCCTTTCTGACGCTGGATCGGATCGCCTCGGCCTATGCGGAACAGACCGCCTTCGTGGAAGGCGAGGGCGGGCGCGTCATCCTGATGGCCAGCCGCGCGCTGGCGGCGAGCGCCAAGGGGCCGGACGATTATCTCGAAGTCTATGCCCGCGTTCTCTCGGGCGTGGACCAGCCCGTCATCATCCATTGGCTGGGCGAGATGTTCGACCCCGCGCTATCAGGCTATTGGGGCGCGGCCGATCACGACGCGGCGATGGACACCTGCCTCCGGATGATCGAGGCGAATGCCGCCAAGATCGACGGCATCAAGATTTCGCTTCTCTCCAAGGAAAAGGAGATCACCATGCGCCGCCGCCTGCCCGAGGGCGTGCGCATGTATACGGGCGACGATTTCAACTATGCCGAACTGATCGCGGGCGACGAAGCGGGCCATTCCGACGCCCTGCTCGGCATTTTCGACGCCATCGCGCCCGCCGCTTCGGCGGCGCTCGCCAGCCTGAAACGCGGCAGCACCAACGAGTTCCACGACATTCTGGAGCCGACCGTCGCGCTCTCGCGCCACATCTTCCGCGCGCCGACGCGCTTTTACAAGACGGGCGTCGTGTTCCTCGCCTGGCTCAACGGCTTGCAGGATCATTTCACCATGGTCGGCGGCCAGGAAAGCGCGCGCTCCACGCTGCATTTCGCCGAGCTGTTCCGCCTCGCGGACCGCGCCAACGTGTTGGCCGACCCGGACGAGGCGGCGCGGCGCATGGGGCAGTTCCTGGCCGTGCGGGGGATCGCGCCATGAGCGTCCCCGGCCTGTCCATCAATTTCGCGACCGTGCGCCAGGGCGGCTCCTTCGGGGCGATCGTCGATGCGTGCCTGCGCCACGGCATCACGGCCATTTCGCCTTGGCGCGAGCATGTGGAGGCGGCGGGCCTTGCAGAAGCCGCGCGGATCGTGCGCGAAAACGGATTGCGCGTTTCCGGCCATTGCCGGGGCGGCTTCTTTCCCGCCCGTGACGAGGCCGGGCGGCGCGCGGCCTTCGAGAGTAACCGGCGCGCCGTGGACGAGGCGGCGGCGCTGGGTGCAGCCTGTCTCGTCATGGTGGTCGGCGGTCTTCCACCGGGCTCGCGCGATCTGCCGGGCGCGCGCGCCATGGTGGCGGACGGCATGGCCGAGCTTCTGCCCTATGCGCGAGCCGCCGGCGTGCCGCTCGCGATCGAGCCGCTCCATCCTTGCTATGCCGCCGACCGGGCCTGCATCAATATGCTGGGCCAGGCACTCGACCTCGCCGACACATTGGGAGAGGGCGTCGGCGTCGCGATCGACGTCTATCATGTCTGGTGGGACCCGGATCTCGCCGCGCAGATCGCCCGCGCCGGGCGAAACGGGCAGATCCTCGCCCATCATATCTGCGACTGGCTGGTGCCGACCAAGGACATCCTCAACGATCGCGGCATGATGGGCGACGGGGTGATCGATCTCAAGGCCTTCCGCCAGATGATCGAGGCGGCCGGCTTTCACGGCCCGCAGGAGGTCGAAATCTTCTCGCATGATTGGGGTGCGCGGCCGATCGACGAGGTTCTGGCGACCTGCGTCGAGCGGTTCGAAGCGTTGTGTTGAAGACGAGGGCCGGAGGGGACGCCCCTGGCCCGTATGAATATGCCCGCGCTTTCGCGGGTCGGGAGGAATGATGGAACAAGCAAGACAGCGCATCCGCTACGCGCTGGTGGGAACCGGCAATCGCGGCACGACCATGTGGGGGCGCGAGCTTCTGGCGGGCTGGAGCGAGTTCGTGGAACTCGTCGGCATCTGCGATCTCAACCTCATGCGCGCGGAGCGGGCGCGCACCATGATCGGCTCCACCGCGCCGCTCTATGCCGATTTCGACGCGATGCTCGCCGAGCTGAACCCCTCGCTGGTGATCGTCTGCACGCCCGACGATACGCATGACGACCTGATCGTGCGCGCGCTCGAAAGCGGCGCGGATGTCATCAGCGAAAAGCCGATGACGACGACGCCCGAAAAGATCGCCCGCATCCGCGAGGCCGAGGCGCGCACGGGACGGCGCGTGGATGTCTCGTTCAACTATCGCTTCTCGCCGACCTCCGCGCGCATCAAGGAGCTGATCGCGGAGGGCGCGATCGGGGAGGTCACCTCGGTGGATTTCCACTGGTACCTCGATAACCAGCACGGAGCCGACTATTTCCGCCGCTGGCACGCCTTCACGAAACATTCGGGCTCGCTCTTCGTCCACAAGGCGACCCACCATTTCGACCTGTTGAACTGGTATCTCGACAGCGATCCGGTCGAAGTAAAGGGCTTCGGCCAGCTGCTTCATTACGGGCGCAACGGCCCGTTCCGGGGCGAGCGCTGCCGCACCTGCCCGCACACGGGCGAATGCGACTATTATTTCGACCTCTCGGCCGACAAGTTCCTCGATACGCTCTACGAAGAGCCCTCCAGAGTCGATGGTTACGTGCGCGACGCCTGCGTGTTCCGCGAGGACATCGACATTCCCGATACGATGACGGCCTCGATCCTCTATCGCAGCGGGGTTCAGGTTTCCTATTCGCTCAACACCTACATGCCGATCGAGGGGCATCACATCGCCTTCAACGGCCATCGCGGGCGCATCGAGCTGCGTCAATACGAGCGCCAGCCCTGGAGCGTGCCGCCCGCCGACGAGATCGTGGTGATCAAGAGCTTTGGCGGCGGCACGGAGCACATCTGGGTGCCGCACGAGCCGGGCGGCCATTATGGCGGCGACAATCGGATGCGCGACATGATCTTCAAGCCGGGCTCCAACGACCGCCTGCGCCAGCGCGCCGGCTCTCGCGCGGGCGCCATGTCGGTTCTCTGCGGCCTCGCGGCGCTGGAAAGCTCGCGTGCGGGCGGGGCGGTCGCGATCACGCCGCTCTCACCGGAGATCGCGCGCTGACGGCTTATCGTGCTTGAGGTCCTGACCGCCGGAGCGAGTCGGCTTCGGCGGTTCGTTCCAGAGAAGAGCGGCGGGCGATCAGCGCAGCCCGAACCAGAGCAGAGATGGGGCGATCCCGCGCCTGACGTTGCCTCGCCGGCATGTCCGAAGCTCGGGCCGATCTCGCCATGGACGACGGTCCGGACCCGTCCACCATCATCCGTAAGCCTTTGTGCAGGCCCGACCTGGTTTGGGTTCGAGATCGACAGGGAAAAGCAGCGCGGGCATCAGCCCAGATGAAAGGGAGGAGTGCTCGTCGAACAGATCGAACTGGACGACGAGCGCCAAGTAAAGCTTGCCGTCATCTCCCTGCACGATCGCCGTCACGAGACGGAAGAGCCTTTCCCCTATGCCGGCGTGCGACCAGCTCCGGAACTTGGCGTGAACTGCGCTCCTCTTGCCGAATACTTTTGGCAGATCACGCCAGCGGGGCATGTTGCCTGCCATCCACCGGATCGCATTCCCGAACAATCGCTTGTCCACGCCGCTGTGAGCCTGCATCCCGGTCCGCTCAGCAGATGGGCAGACCGCTTCTGACCGGCGCCTAGTGGTATAGGACCCGGCGTCATTCGGACCTCCCGACACGACCGTCGAGCTGCTTTTGGTTGGAGCCCAGATCAGTCTCGGCCCTCAGACCATCGTATCGCCGCGCATGAGCATGTCGCCCATCGATCCGGTGAATCGATGCGCCGTCGAACGCCGTGAGGCTGCTTTGCCTCGCCCCAACCACGCGGCCGAGACAGGGAAGTGCCCTCCGCGCTCCAGCGGCTTTTTGCTTGATGATGCCCTGCGGAGCGCGGCGCGAGGGGCCGAAGCGACGGCGAGGCTCAGGCGCGTCTCTCCCAATGCAGCCATCCTCCCAGCTCTCCACTCGTCAGCCGGTTCACATCCTGTTGCGAAATCCTTCACGCAGACGGTTGACAGATTCGAATTTAAACGTCAGCCTAAACCTTAGTCGCAGGGCAAGGATGCCCAAAAATGCGACAGACGATGGACCATAGAATTTTGGCAGTTTCGCCCCGCAGCAATTCTTGCTGAGGGGTTTTGTTCGTTGGGCGGTTCGATGACATCTCTGCGCATACCGATCGGCATCGTCTTCTCCGCCACCGGCTCCTACGGAACGGTCGGGCGGACGATGCAAAACGGCGCGCTTCTGGCCTGCCGACAGATCAATGCCGAGATGGGCGGGGCGCTCAGCATCGAGCCGACCGTGATCGACCCCGGCAGCTGCCTCGACGCCTATGCCCCCGCCATGGAACAGCTTCTGTCGCGCGGCATCCGCCATGTGGTCGGCTGCTACACCTCCTCCTCGCGCAAGGAGGTGATCCCGATCTTCGAGAAGCGCGACGGGCTGCTCTGGTATCCGACCCATTACGAGGGGTTCGAAAGCTCCGACAACGTCGTCTATACCGGGGCCGCGCCCAACCATCACATCCTGCCGCTGGTGGAATTCCTGGTCGCGCGGCACGGCAAGCGCGCCTTCTGCATCGGCTCCAACTATATCTGGGCCTGGGAAAGCAACCGCGTCCTGCGCGACGAGCTGATGCAGCGCGGCGGTTCGGTGCTGGCCGAGCGCTATCTGCCGGTCGGCGAAACCGAGATGGCCCATATCGTCTCGGCCGTTCTCGACGCCAAGCCCGATTTCGTCTTCAACTCGCTGATCGGCCAATCGGCCTATGCCTTCTTTCGAGCGATGCGCACTGAATGCGCCGCGCGCGGCATCGACCAGATCCGGACGATGCCGATCGCCAGCTGCAACCTGTCGGAGCCCGAACTGGTCGAGATCGGCGCCGAGGCGATCGACGGCCATCTCTCCTCGTCGGTCTATTTCGCCAGCGTCCAGACGGCGGCCAACCGCGCCTTCGTCGCCGATTACACCAGCCAGTTCCCGCAGGGGCCCGCCGCGTCCAGCGAGGCGGAGGCGGCCTATATTGCCGTGCGGCTCCTGGCCAAATCCGTCTTGGCAGCGGGTACGGACGATATCTCGCGTGTCAAAGCCTTTGTCGGCGGGCAGACGCTGGACGCCCCGCAGGGCCTCGTCTCCATCGATCCGGGCACGCTGCACGCCTATCTGACGCCGCGCATCGGCCGCTCGCGGGCGGACGGGCAGTTCGACATCCTCCTGGAAGCCCCGGCTCCGGTGCGACCGGACCCCTACCTCGTGCGGTCCTCGGCGGCCCTCGAACAGCCGATCCTGCGCCCCATGCTGAAGGTCGTGTCATGAGCATCGCCCGTCTCGTCCAGAACTTCAGCCAGCGCCGCGCCCTGATCGCCTCTCGCGACGCGCGCGCCATCGAGGCGCTGACCGGCACGCTCCAAAAGCTCGGGCTCGGCGTCGAGGGGATCGAAGCCGGCGAGAGCGGCCTCGACCTCGGAGGGGCGGGTGCCGACCCCGCGCGCGACATTCTGTTTCTCGACGGCGACCTGAACCTGGGCGCGACCTCCTCGCCCGAGGCGGTTCTGCCGGCGATCCCGGTGATCGGTCTGGTGGGCGTCGAAGCGCCCAGCCGCCTGCGCACGCTGGTCACGGCGGGCGCGACCGCCTTTCTGCCCAAGCCCGTCTATGGCGGCTCGGTCTATTCGGCGCTCTATCTCGGCGTCAACGAGCATGCGCGGCGCGCCCGGCTCCAGGCCGATGTGGAAGAGCTGGAAGCGCGCCGCCGCCTGCGCCGGCACGTCATCCGCGCCGTGGTCGATCTCATGGCCGCGCGCGGCATCGACGACGAGGCAGCCTACCAGATCATCCGGCGCGAGGCGATGCGCGAGCGCCTCGGGCTGGAAACCTATTGCGAACGGCTGGCCCTCCAGCGGGCCGGATCGTCGCATGTCGATACGGCGAGCCCGACCCTGCGGGCCGCCGCGGACTGATCCTCCCACTCCTACAGGAGACACATGATGAAGAAGCGATCCTCCGGCGCCCTCGCGGCGCTCGGAACACTCCTCCTATTGTCCGGTGCCGCCTTCGCGGCCGACCCGATCAAGCTCGGCGTGCTCGAGGACCAGTCCGGCGATTTCGCCGTGGCGACGATCGGCAAGCTGCACGGCATCCAGCTCGCCACCGACGAGATCAACGCCGCCGGCGGCATCGCCGGTCGCCCGCTCGAACTCGTGGTCTACGACACGCAGTCCGACAACACGCGCTATCAGGAGTTCATGCGCCGCGTGCTCCAGCGCGACAAGGTGAACGCGGTCTTCGCCGGCTTCTCCTCCGCCTCGCGCGAAGCCTATCGGCCGATCGTCAACCAGTTTGATGCGCTCGCCTTCTACAACAATCAGTACGAGGGCGGCGTCTGCGACGCCAATATGATCGTGACGGGCGCTGTCCCCGAGCAGCAGTTCTCGACGCTCCTGCCTTATATGCTCCAGACCTACGGCAAGAAGGTCTACACGATCGCGGCCGACTATAATTTCGGCCAGATCTCGGCCGAATGGGTGCGCAATATCGTCAAGGAGAATGGCGGCGAGATGGTGGGCGAGGAGTTCATCCCGCTCGGTGTGTCGCAGTTCTCGCAGACCATCCAGAACATTCAGGCGGCCAAGCCCGACTTCGTGGTGACGCTGCTCGTTGGTACGGCGCAGGCCTCCTATTACGAGCAGGCGGGCGCGGCCAACCTCGCGCTGCCCATGGCGTCCTCGGTCAATGTCGGCCAGGGCTACGAGCACAAGCGCTTCAAGCCGCCCTCCCTCGCCAATATGTACGCGACGGTGAACTATATCGAGGAAGTCGATACGCCCGCCTCCAAGGCTTTCGTGGAGAAGTGGCACAAGAAGTTCCCGGACGAGCCTTATATCAACCAAGAAGCCGAGAACTCCTACACCGCCACCTATCTCTACAAGACGATGATCGAGCGCGCCGGCGGCAAGACCGACAAGGAATCGCTGCGCGCCGAGATCGCCAAGGGCGATGTCTGCTTCGACGCGCCGGAGGGCAAGGTCTGCCTCGACCCCAAGAGCCAGCACATGTCCCACACGATCTATCTCGCGAAGGTCGGCGACGATCACTCGATCTCCTTCCCGAAGGTCTGGAACGACATCAAGCCCTACTGGCTGGGCGAGGCCGGCTGCGACCTGACCAAGAACGACCCGAGCGCGCAGTACACGCCCTCCAACCCGCCGCCCAAGGGCTGACGGCTCGCATGTGACACCCAAGCCGGCCGGGTGGCTTTAAACGCCCGGCCGGTTCCTCCCGACGGCTCACAGACATCGGATGGCACGATGGACGTCCTCTACGGCGCCTTCACCTTTCTCTACCAAGCGGGCGACGCCTTCGCCTTTCTGGTTCTTTCCGCCTGCGGCCTCGCCGTGATCTTCGGCATGATGGGCGTCATCAATCTCGCCCATGGCGAGTTCATCCTCTGCGGGGCCTATGTCTCGGCCAGCGCCGCGCGCATGGGCCTGCCGCTGCCGCTCGCGATCCTTCTGGGCGCTGTCGTCTCGGGCCTTGTCGGCATGGCGCTGGAGCGTATCGTCATCCGCCATCTCTACGACCGGCCGCTGGATACGATCGTCGCGACCTGGGGCATCTCGATGATCGCCACCCAAGGCACGCTCATTCTGCTCGGCTCCTCCATGCCCGGCACCGGCACGCCCTTCGGCTCCTTCGCCGTCGGCCCCTATACCTATTCCGTCTATCGCCTCGTGCTCGTCGGCGCGGCGCTGCTTCTTCTGCTCTGCCTCTGGCTGCTCTTCACCAAGACGCGCTTCGGCACGCTGGCCCGCGCCACGATCCAGGTGCCGCACATCGCCGAAGCCTTGGGCGTCAACACCAATCTCGTCTACGCCCTGACCTTCGGCCTCGGCGCGGCGCTGGCGGGTCTCGCCGGCGGGCTCTATGCGCCGACCATGACGCTGGTTCCGACCATGGGCTCGGCCTTCGTGGTGGAAGCCTTCGTCACGGTCGTCGTCGGCGGCGCGGATGTCTTTCTCGGCACGGCCCCGGCCGCCGCGATCCTCGGAATCGTCAAGGCCGCGCTCACCTCCTGGCAGGGCCAGCTCTTCGGGCAGATCGGCCTCTTGGTCGCCGTCATCGTGGTGATCCGCGTGCTGCCGCGCGGCATTTCCGGCTTCATTCTGCGCGAAAGGGCCTGAGCGATGGCCACGAAACCCAAGCGGCCCGGCCCGCTCGCCCTGATCGAAGGCCCGCAGACGCTCGGCAAGGGGCGCAAATTCTGGGTGCCCTTCGCCCTCGTCCTCCTCGCCGCCTGCCTCTATCCGCAGTTCGCGGACGGATACGACGTCGGCAACAATGTCTACTTCTTCAACTGGGCCTTCATGGCCATGGGCCTCAGCCTGATCTGGGGCTATGGCGGCGCGCTCTCCTTCGGCCAGACCGCCTTCTTCGGCGTCGCCGGCTATACCTACGGCATCATCTCGATCAATTTCGGCGATGCCTACGGGCTGACGCTGTTTGCGCTTCTGGCCTCCGTCGCGGCCTCGGCGTTGCTTGCCGCCATTCTCGGCTATTTCCTCTTCTTCGGGCGCATCTCGGGCGTGTTCCTGGGCATCGTCACCCTGTCGGTGACGCTGGTTCTGGAGCGCTTCATGTCGCAGACGGCGGGGCCGGAATGGCGCGTCGGCTCGGCCCGGCTCAACGGGTTCAACGGCATGGGCGGCATGCCCTCGCTCACCATCCCCTGGCCCGGCGGCGACATCGCGCTTTTTCCCGACGTGCCGCTCTATTACGTCACTCTGGCGCTTCTGGTGGTCGTCTATCTGGCCTTGCGGATGCTCGTGAACTCGCGCTTCGGCAATGTTCTGGTCGCCATCCGCGAGAACCCGCAGCGCGCCGAAATGCTCGGCTACGACATCCGCCGCTATCAGCTCGCCGCCTTCGTCATCGGGTCGGCGCTGGCGGGGCTCTCGGGCGTCCTCTACACATCCTGGGGCAACTACATCACGCCCGCTTCCATGGGCATGACGGCGGCCTCGCTGCCCATCGTCTGGGTCGCGGTCGGCGGGCGCGCGGACCTCACCACCACGCTTCTCGGCACGCTTCTGGTGCTCGCCGGCTTCCAGGCGCTGACGATCTACGGCAGCCAGTATGCGCTGGTCGTGATGGGACTCCTCTTGGTGCTCACCGTCCTGATCGCCCCGAACGGTCTCGTCTATGGGCTCGGCACGCTTCTGTCCGGCCGCCTGCGCCGGCGCGTGCGCGAACGGGAGGCGGTGTGATGACGGCGATCCTGGAAACCCGCGCGCTCAACAAGTGGTTCGGCGGCCTGCATGTGACGGGGGGAGTGGATTTCACGCTCAAGACCGGCGAAATCCATTGCCTGATCGGCCCGAACGGCGCGGGCAAGAGCACCTTCTTCCGGCTGATCCTCGGCGAGCATCTGCCGACCAGCGGGGCGATCCTGTTCGAAGGGGCCGAGATCACCCGCGAAAAGCCCTTCCAGCGCATCCGGCGCGGCATCTCGGTGAAGTTCCAGGTGCCGGGCATCTTCAAGGCGCTGTCCGTGCGCCAGAACCTTCAGATCGCGCTCCAGCACCATCAGGCCGGCCACTCGCTCGCCGAGGAGATCGACCGGCTTCTGGAGTTCCTGAAGCTGAAGGACGCCGAGCGCACGCTGGCGGGCAATCTCAGCCACGGGCAGAAGCAATGGCTGGAAATCGGCATGGCGATCGCGCTCAAACCCCGGCTCCTGCTTCTGGACGAGCCGACCGCCGGCATGACGCCGGACGAGACGTTTGCCACCGGCGAGATGGTCCAGGCGCTGAACCGCGAAGGGGTCAGCGTTCTCGCCGTCGAGCACGACATGGCCTTCGTGCGCCAGATCGCCCAGGCCGTCACCGTCCTCCACTTCGGCAAGATCTTCGCCCAAGGCTCGATCGAGGAGATCGTCGCCGACGAGCGCGTGGCCGCCATCTATCTCGGAGACGTCCATGCGTAGAGAGGTGATCCTCAACACGGTCGGCCTCTGGTCCGGCTATGGCGGCAAGCCCGTGCTTCAGGGCGTCGACATGGAGGTGCGCGAGGGCGAGATCGTCGCCGTGATCGGGCGCAACGGCGTCGGCAAGTCCACGCTGATGAAAAGCCTGATCGGGCTTCTGCCCTCCGACAAGGGCTCGGTCGTGTTTCGCGGCCAAGCCATCGACGCGCTCTCGGCCCACAAGCGCGCCCGGCTGGGCGTCGGCTATGTCCCGCAGGGGCGCGACGTCTTTCCGCGCATGAGCGTGTTGGAAAATCTGGCGGTCGGCGAATCCATCGCCGGCCAGCGCGCGCCGAAAGAGCGGCTCGACCAGATCTTTTCCTTCTTTCCGATCCTCGCCGAGCGGCGGCATCAGCGCGCCGGCACCATGTCGGGCGGCCAGCAGCAGCAGCTCGCCATCGGCCGCGTGCTGATGGGCGCGCCCGCGCTGATCCTTCTGGACGAGCCCTCCGAGGGCATCCAGCCCAATATCGTGCAGGACATCGCCCGGATCATGGTGGAGCTGAACCGCACGACCGGCGTCACGGTGGTCTTCGTGGAGCAGAATATCGACATGATCCGCGCCATGGCGAGCCGCGCCTATGTGATGGACAAGGGCCGCATCACCAACGAGATCGCGCCGGACGCGCTGGAGGACCGCGACGCGGTTCGCCGCTACCTCGCCGTCTGAGCGCATCACCCCACCCACAAGATACCAAGCAGGAGGAGGCTCTGACATGAGCTGGTTTCAGGATTCCCTCATGGCCCGCCGGGCCGTCGCCAAGGGCGAAGCGCGCAGCGAACACGCCATCACCGAGGAAACCCAAGGCAAGTATCATTATGTCTACGGCGCCTTCGTTGAGCCGGTTCTGACCGTCGATCCCGGCGCGGTGGTCTCGGCCGAGACGCATGACGCCTTCGAGGGCGCGATCCAGACCGAACGGGACATGCCCAGCGAAAAGCTGAACTTTCCCTATCTCAACCCGCAGAACGGCCCGATCTACGTCAACGGCGCGGAGAAGGGGGATTGCCTCGCCGTCTATATCAAGAGCATCGTGCCCCGCGGGCCGCAGCCGCGCGGCACCACGGTTCTGATGCCCGAGTTCGGCGGCCTCGTGCCCACCGCCGACACCGCGCTTCTCACCGAGCCGCTGCCTGAACGGGTCAAGAAGCTGCATGTCGACGCCGAGACGGGCGTCCAATGGAACGACCGGATCACGCTGCCCTACGAGCCTTTTATCGGCACGATCGGCACCGCGCCCGAGATCGAGGCCATCTCCTCGCTGGTGCCGGACTACTATGGCGGTAACATGGACCTGCCCGATGTCGCGCCGGGCGCGGTGATCTATCTGCCGGTCAACACCAAAGGGGCCTATCTTTATCTCGGTGATTGCCATGCCGCGCAGGGCGATGGCGAGCTGTGCGGCGTCGCCGTCGAGCATCCGACCGTCACCACCGTTCAGATCGATCTCATCAAGGGCTGGACGATCCGCACGCCGCGCTTGGAGAACGAGAGCTTCTACATGACGGTCGGCTCGTCCCGCCCGATGGAGGACGCCGCGCGCGGGGCCTATCGCGAGCTGATCCGCTGGCTCGCCAAGGATTTCGGCTTCGAGGAACTCGACGCTTATATGCTGCTCACCCAGTGCGGCCGCATCCGTCTCGGCAATATGGTCGATCCCAAATACACGGTCGGCGCGTCCATCCTGAAATCGATCGCCGGCACGCCGCGCTGATCCCGGGCCGGCCGCCCCGCCATGGGCGCGGCCGGCCTTCTCCCGCCTTTTTCGCTTCCTTTCGCCCGGAGCCCCTCGATGCCCGCCCCGTTCAAGGCCGCCGCCGTTCAGTTCGAGCCCACCATGTTCGAGAAGGAGCGCAATATCGCGGGGCTTCTCGCCCTTGTCGGTGAGGCTGCCGACCGGGGCGCGCGGCTGATCGTGACGCCCGAAATGGGGACCACCGGCTATTGCTGGCACGAGCGGGCCGAGGTCGCGCCTTTCGTGGAGCCGATCCCCGGCCCGACCACGGAGCGCTTCGCGGCGCTCGCCCGCGCGAAGAACTGCTTCATCGTGGTCGGGATGCCGGAGGTCGATCCCACGACCGATCTCTACTACAACTCCGCCGTGCTGATCGGCCCCGAAGGCGTCGTCGGTACGCATCGCAAGACCCATCCCTATATTTCCGAGCCCAAATGGGCGGTCTCGGGCGATCTCGGGCATGAGGTCTTCGAGACCGAGATCGGGCGCATCGCGCTCCTGATCTGCATGGACATCCACTTCATCGAAACGGCGCGGCTCGCGGGCCTCAAGGGCGCGGACGTCATCTGCCACGTGTCGAACTGGCTGGCCGAGCGCACGCCCGCGCCCTACTGGATCAATCGCGCCTTCGAGAACGGCTGCTATCTGATCGAGGCGAACCGCTGGGGGCTGGAGCGGGGCGTCCAGTTCTCGGGGGGCTCCTGCATCATCGCGCCGGACGCAACGATTTTGAGTGTTGTGGATGGCGGCGACGGCATCGCCACCGCCGAGATCGACCCCGCGCTCGCGCGCGCGCGCACCGTCTGGGGCGAGCCGATCTTCAGGCAGCGCCGCCCCGAGCTGTACCGGGAGCTGATGACCAACACCTTCGCCTGGAACCCCGGCGATTTCTTCCGCCTCTACGGCCACCAGCCACTGCCCGAGGGGCGGCAGGCCAAGGTGGCGGCGGCGCAGATGCATCCGGGCGACGACGCCCGCAGCAATCTGCGCGAGATCGGTCGGATCGCGCGCGCGGCGGCGGGGGAGGGGGAGGGGGCCGAACTCGTCGTGTTCCCGGAACTCGCGCTGACCGGCCTCGCGCGCCCGAGCGAGAAGGCGATTGGAGCCGACAGCCCGATCCTCATCGATCTTCAGGGCCTCGCGGCCGAACTGAAGCTCCATCTCGTCGTGGGCTTTGCCGAGCGGGACGGGGCGCGCTCGTTCAACAGCGCCATCCTCGTGGGGCCGGAGGGCGTCCTCGGGGTGTATCGCAAGATCCACCTGACCGAGGCCGAGAAGAGCTGGGCCGAGCCCGGCGAGGTCTGGGCCCTTTTCGACCTGCCCTTCGGAAGGCTGGGCCTTCTGATCGGGCACGACATGAGCTTTCCGGAAGCCGGCCGCATTCTGGCGCTGAAGGGCTGCGATCTCATCGCCTGTCCGGCCGCGATCCGCGATCGGTTCCACGCCGGCCACGAGGGCACCAGCGTCGCGCAGCCCGCGCCCATCCCGACCGGGCCGGACCCCCTGCACTGGCACCAGTACCGGGTGCGCGCGGGCGAGAACAATTGCTGGCTGGCCTTCGCCAATGTCCACGCGCCTCTCGACGGTTATCCCGGCCATTCCGGCGTCTTCGGCCCTGACACGTTCCTGTTTCCCCGGCAGGAAACCGTGGTCCAGGGCAACGGGAGCTATGCGCTCATGACCGTGGACACCGGCAGTCTGGGCGGGCCCTATCCCACCCATGTGGTGCGCCGGAAGGATCTGGTGCTGATGCGCCAGCCCCATCACTACCGCGACCTGATCGCCCCGCGCGCGACGTGATCGCAGAGGCGGGCGTCCCGCGATGGTCCGGTATTCCCGATAGCCAAGCTGGACGGAACGGGATTTCGCGGCCGAATGGTCTCCTCGCAGCAGAGCAGGCGCGACAGCTCGACGCCCGGTGTCCCATGTCCCGATCCCCAATCGGACTGCCCCGCTATCCTGCCGGCGGAAACGATGAGCCCGGCATAGCCGTCCCGTCGTATCAGCAACCGATCGTCGGCCGCGACACCAGAGGCATACGGGAGCCGACCGGCATCGTCCGCACGTTCGCCGCCCTCGCCGGTGGTGGGGGCGGGCAGGATTGCCCACGCGGCCATCGTGGCATCGCCGAACGTCAGCCTCGACCAAGGCGCGCCTTTGAACAGATGGCCGCAACGTTGCTCACGAGCGAACGTGCGACTCCAGCGAGGAGACCGTGCCGCCGCGCTGATGGCGATGCCTCATCGAGGCGCGGATGGCGAGGCCACCTGGGACATCGACAACCAGGGCTGGCTGTTTTCTCCGCAACCTCGTCGCGGGCAACTCCGTGAACAAGGCCGTCCTGTTCAGCCTTCCAGGCCGGCCTATCACCGTGCACGCGCTCGACGATCAGTCGCCACGGCACGGTCCGGCCGTGTCGAGCGCGATCCGAACGAGCTTCGATGCAACGCCCGCGAGCCGATCCGTGCCTGCATCGACGCGGCCGAAATCGACCCCCATGATAGCGGGCATTGGCAGCGCCGACCATGGCAACGAGCACTCTCTCGTGGGCGCAGCGGGCGAGCCGGTGCTTGGCATTCCGTTTCTCGATAGGCGCCCGGTTGGAATGGCGGAACGTCCATCCCGACACGTTCCATGTCATCGACCTGCGGGTGCGGGCCTTCTAACAGCCGAGCCCGGCGATCAAAACCCATGACAAGGGCGGCTACCGATCCGTCCGCGCTCTCGCCCCAGCACTCGGGGCCTTCTGGAGCGAGCCGACAACCCGCCATTCGACCAGAGAGTGTCGAGCCCGGCCGGGTGGCGGGTTTATAAGTGTTCGCCCGTCGCCGTCTCGCCAAGGATGGCTGCGCAGCCTGACTCTTCCTGCGCTTGAAATGCGGGCGAAGCTCTTGAAGCAGGGCCTCACACCCTGGATGATCCCCCTATGGCGCCGCCGCGTCGGAGTGACGACCATGAGTTCTCTTCCCCCCGATCCTCGCCTCGATCTTGGCCGCTACAGCCACATCGTGGTGGGCGCGGGCTCGGCGGGCTGCACGCTCGCCAACCGCCTGAGCGCCGACCCGAAGAACAGCGTTCTGCTTCTGGAAGCCGGCGGCTCGGATCGCTACCACTGGGTCCATATCCCGGTCGGCTACCTTTATTGCATGGGCAATCCGCGTACGGACTGGGGCTATGCCACCGAGGCGGAGGCGGGGCTGAACGGCCGACGCCTCGCCTATCCGCGTGGCAAGGTCATGGGCGGCTGCTCGTCCATCAACGGCATGATCTATATGCGCGGACAGGCGGCCGACTACGACCGCTGGCGTCAGCTCGGCAATGCGGGCTGGGGCTGGGACGATGTCCTGCCGCTGTTTCTGAAATCCGAGAACCATCACGCGCTGGCCGGCCCGTTCCACAGCCAGTCCGGCGAACTGCGCGTGGAAAAGCAGCGCCTGTCCTGGCCGATCCTCGACGCGATCCGCGAGGCGGCGGAGGAGATGGGCGTGCCGCCCATCGAGGACTTTAATAGGGGCGACAATTTTGGCTCGTCCTATTTCGAGGTGACGCAGAAAGCTGGTTTCCGCTTCAACGCCGTGCGCGCCTTTCTATCGCCGATCCGGCATCGCAAGAACCTGCGCATTCTGACCCAAGCTCAGGCCGAGCGTATCCGGGTCGAGGAAGGGCGCGCGACCGGCCTGGATCTCAGGCTCGATGGGCGACCGGCGAGGGCGCAGGGCGAGATCGTTCTGGCGGCGGGCGCGATCGGCACGCCGCAGCTTCTCCAGCTATCCGGCATCGGCCCTGCCGAGCTGCTGCGGCGGCATGGGATCGAGGTTGTGCTCGACCGCCCCACGGTCGGCGAGAATCTGCAGGACCACCTGCAAATCCGCACGGCCTTCCGCATCGAAGGCGCGCGCACGCTCAACGAATGGCAGGCGACGCTAATCGGCAAGGCGCAGATCGGGCTGCAATATGCGCTAAGGCGCTCCGGGCCGATGGCCATGGCCCCGAGCCAGCTCGGCATCTTCATGAAGTCCGATCCACGCTTCGAAACGGCCAATATCGAATTCCATGTGCAGCCGCTGTCACTCGATCGGTTCGGGCAGCCGCTCGACGCCTTTCCCGCGATCACCGTGTCGGTCTGCAATCTGCGCCCGGAGTCGCGCGGCAGCGTGCGCATTACCTCGCCCGATCCCTTTGTCCCGCCCGCGATCGCGCCGAACTACCTCTCCACCAATGGCGACCGCGAAGTGGCGAGCGCCTCGATCCGCGCCGCGCGCCGTCTCATGGCGACCAAACGCCTGGAGCGCCACCGCCCGCAGGAGTTCAAGCCCGGCGTGCATCTCCAGAGCGACGAGGATCTGGCGCGCGCCGCCGGTGATATCGCAACCACGATCTTTCATCCGGTCGGCACGGCGCGCATGGGGGCGGACCCGGACGCGGTGGTCGATCCGCAACTTCGCCTGCGCGGCATCGCGGGCTTGCGCGTGGCCGATTGCTCGATCATGCCCACCATCGTCTCGGGCAATACCCATGCTCCGGCGGTGATGATCGCGGAAAAAGCCGCCGAGATGATCCTCGCCGATCGTTGAAGGCGGCGGCTCGCTGAGGAAGGGGGAGGGGGCTGGGCCGCATCACCGCTGCCTCGTCCGCCTTGCCGTTCGCGCGCGCGCCTCCCTTTCGAGCGACACGGCGGAGAGGGGCCGAGACTAGGCATCAACCCGTCCACCCCTGATCGAGTCTCCATCCGGTGACATGCCGCGCCGTCCATCCCCTTGCGGTCGCGTCGAGAAGGGACGACACGCCACGCCGGATATGGATTGACAGCCACAAAGTTATCGGTAACATCACGCCATGATGATTGGGAGGTTGTCATGAGCGAGCTTCGGTTCGAAGGGGTCGCCAAGCGTTTCGGCGGGACGCAGGCGCTGAAGGGCGTCAGCTTTTCCGTGCGGTCCGGCGAGGTCGTGGCGCTGCTCGGCGAGAACGGCGCGGGCAAGTCCACCATCATCAAAATCTTAGGGGGCATCCACAAGGCCGATACCGGGCGCATCGCCATCGACGGAACGCCCTATGCCCATGAGAGCGAGGGGTCGGCGGGCGCGCGGCGCGCCGTCGCCTTCGTGCATCAGGATCTCGGCCTGATCGAATGGATGACGATCGCCGAGAACGTCGCCATGGCCAACGGCTATCCAAGGCGCGGCGGGGGCAAGCGCGGGCTGGTCGATTGGGCGGGCGTGCGGGCTCAGGCTATCGAGGCGTTGGCGCGGCTCGGCTGCGACTTCGACCCGGACACGCGCGTGTCCTCCCTGTCGCGCACCGAAAAATCTCTGGTCGCAATCGCGCGCGCGCTCGCCACGGACTGCGAATTCCTCGTGCTCGACGAGCCGACCGCCAGCCTTCCCGCCGACGAGGTGGAGAAGCTGATGGGCGCAGTGCGCCGGCTCGCGGCAGGGGGCGTCGGCGTCATCTATGTCTCGCACCGGCTGGACGAAATCTTCCGCGTCGCCGACCGCGCCGTGGTGCTGCGCGACGGCGCGCTGGCGGGGGAGGGGCGCATCGCCGACCTGACGCCGGCTGATCTCATCGCGCAGATCGTCGGCACCGGCTCGCTGAAGCTCTACGAGAAACTGCCCGCGCCGGCGGAAGCGAAGGCCCGCGTGACGGTGCGTGGCCTCACGACAGCGGGGGCGGGGCCGGTCGATTTCGACATCCGCCAGGGCGAGATCCTCGGGCTGGTCGGCCTGCGCGGCGCGGGGCAGGAGGCTGTGGGGCGCGCGCTGTTCGGGGCGCAGGCGCATTCGGGCGCGGTCACGATCGATGGCGCGGCGCCCGATCTTTCCTCCATGCGCGCCGCGCTCGAAAGCGGCATCGGCCTCGTGGCGCGGGACCGGGCGGAAGAATCTGTCGCGGCCGCCCTGTCGGTGCGCGAGAATGCTTTTCTCAATCCCGGCGCGTTCGGCCGCAAGCTTCTGTCCTTCCGTTCGCCGGCAAGTGAGAGCCAGGCCGCGCGTGAGCTGGGCCGGCGCATCGGCCTTCGCCCCAACGACCCGGATCTGGCCATCGAGGGGCTGTCGGGCGGCAATCAGCAGAAGGTCATCGTCGGCCGCTGGCTGGAAACCGGCCGCCGGCTCCTGATCCTCGAAGACCCGACGGCGGGCGTCGATGTCGGGGCCAAGGCCGAAATCTATCGCCTCGTGGAAGCGGCGGTCGCCGCCGGCCTCGCCGTGCTCGTGGTCTCCACCGATTTCGAGGAGGTGGCGACGCTCTGCCACCGCGCGCTCGTCTTCAATCGCGGCGCAATCATCGCGGAGCTGAACGGTGAGGCTGTGACGACCGAGCGCGTCATCGCCGCCGCCAGCGCTTCGGAAGCCGCCTGAGACCCAATCTGCCGGCTCCCGTGCTCGCCGAGCCGTCTGCCTAACCGACTTCGCGCCGCGCCCTGAAACCGGCGGCGGGCAGAGGACGGCCAAGAATATGCGTTGCCGGCAGCGACCGCCGGCAGCGGAAGGCCAGGACGATCCGACCCGGCCATGAGTCCAGACCGTCTCTCAGGAGGCGCGCGAAGGCCGGATCGATCCGGCCGCATCCCTCATGCCCGCCGGCGCGCCCGCAGAGCGCGAGCGCGTCGTGCGATCTTCACACTCCCTCGCCGCCTACCGGCCGCGAGGTCCCAACAGCCCTGGCGCACGCGGGAGACGCTTCATGAATTCCATCAAATCCAACGCGCTGGAGCCGACGCGCGCCGAAATGCGCGGCCTGTCGCCCGGTCAGGCGGCGATGCGCCTTCTGCCGGTCTACGGCCTGCCGATCCTGACGCTGGCGCTGATCCTCCTGTTCGCGATCCTCCTGCCGCGCACCTTCCCGACCCTCCTGAACCTGCGCTCCATCGTCTCGGACAAGTCGATCATCGCGCTCCTCGCGCTCGCCGCCATGATCCCGATGACGGCGGGCAAGATCGACCTGACGGTCGGCTACGGCATCGTGCTCTGGCATATTCTGGCGATCTCGCTGCAAACCGCCTTCGGCATTCCCTGGCCGGTCGCGGTGCTGATCGTGCTGGCGCTCGGCGCTCTGGTCGGCCTGCTCAACGGGCTTCTGGTCGAGGTCGCGCAGATCGACAGTTTCATCGCGACGCTCGGCATGGGCACGGTGCTATATGCGCTGGCGCTCTGGTACACGGGCGGTCGGCAGGTCGTCGCGCCCTTGCCTGAAGGTTTTCTGGCGCTGAACGGCACCATGATCTTCGGGCTTCCGATCGGTGGTTTCTATGTCTTAGGGCTGGCGATCTTCCTCTGGCTCGTTCTCGAATATACGCCAGTCGGTCGCTACCTCTACGCCATCGGCGCCAACCCCAAGGCCGCCGCGCTGAACGGCATTCCCGTGCGCCGCTTCACCATGGCCACCTTCGTCGCCTCCGGCTTCCTGACGGCGCTGACGGGCGTGCTGCTGGCCTCCAAGCTGCGCATCGGGCAGGCGAGCGTCGGGCTCGAATATCTCCTGCCGGCCCTCGTCGGCGCGTTTCTCGGCTCGACCACGATCAAGCCCGGCCGCGTCAATGTCTGGGGCACGGTGGTCGGCGTGATCGTGCTCGCGGTCGGCATTTCAGGCATCCAGCAGTTCGGCGGCTCCTTCTATGTCGAGCCCCTGTTCAACGGCATGACGCTGCTCGTCGCCATCGGCATCGCCGCCTACGCCCAGCGCCGGCGCGGCGCGAAGTAACGAAACCGGCCCGCCGGGAGGAAACGGACGGGCCACGACAAGACATAATCGGGAGGAAACCCATATGAAGACGCTTCTCTCCGCGCTGCTCCTCGGCGGTGCCCTCATGATCGCGGCCGCGCCGGCCGCGCGCGCCGATGCGATGGCGGACGCCAAGGCGACGGTGGACAAATACGCTTCCAAGGTGACGAAATGGGACGGGCCGACATCCGGCCCGAAGATCGCCAAGGACAAGACCATCGTGGTTCTGGCCGGCGACATGAAGAACGGTGGCATTCTCGGCGTGGTCTCGGGCATCGAGGAAGCGGCCAAGGCCGCCGGCTGGACGGTCCGCACGATCGACGGCGCGGGCTCCATCTCGGGCCGCACGGCGGCGGTGGGACAGGGCATCGCGCTGAACCCGGACGGGATCGTCGTCGCCGGCTTCGACGCGGTGGAGCAGCAGGCGGGGCTGGAGCAGGCCAAGAACGCCAAGATCCCGATCGTCGCCTGGCACACCGCGCCGGAAGTCGGCCCCGTGCCGGCAGCAGGCGTCTTCGCCAATGTGACCACCGACCCGATGCAGGTGGCGAAAGCCGCCGCCGACTGGGCCTATGTCGATGCCAAGGGCAAGCCGGGCGTCGTGATCTTCACCGACAGCACTTACGCGGTGGCCATCGCCAAGGCCGACGCGATGAAGGCCGAGATCGAGAAGCTCGGCGGCACGGTGGTCGAATATGTCGATACGCCCATCGCCGAGACCTCCACCCGGATGCCGCAGCTCACCACCTCGCTGCTCCAGCGCCATGGCGATGCCTGGACGCACTCGCTCGCGATCAACGATCTCTATTTCGACTTCATGGGCCCTTCGCTGGCGGCGGCGGGCATTGCGGGCGACGGCAAGCCGGTGAATGTCGCGGCGGGCGACGGTTCGGAATCGGCCTATCAGCGCATCCGCTCCGGCCAGTATCAAGCCGTCACGGTCGCCGAGCCCCTGAAGCTTCAGGGCTGGCAGCTGGTGGACGAGCTGAACCGCGCCTTCGCGGGCCAGCCCTGGTCCGGCTACGTCTCGCCGCTCCACATCGTCACCAAGGCCAATATCGAGTTCGACGGCGGCCCGAGCAACGCCTTCGACCCCGACAACGGCTATCGCGACGCCTACAAGACGATCTGGGGCGTGAAGTAAGCGGCATAGCCGCCATGCCCGCCCCGCCGCGCGCCTCCTTCGCGGCGGGGCTCCCTTCCCGATCGATCCGACGAGACCCAAGCCATGTTCATCCGTTGCGCCTTTTTTCGTGGCCGCGCCAAGCCGGGCCACGAGGCCGAATTCACCGCCTATGTGCGCGAGAAGCTCGTGCCGCTCTGGACGCGCTTTCCGGGCGCGGAGGAAGTACGCGTCCTCCGGCAGGAGGAGGCCGATGTCGCCGACCCGCATTTCGAGATGGTGCTGCAGGTCCGCTACGCCTCGCGCGAGGCGATCGAGACGGCGCTCGCCTCCGACGTGCGCTACGAGTCCCGCGAGGTGACGAAGGGCTTGCTGGATCTTTACGAGGGCGACATCTTCCACACCGTCTTCCGCGCCGACGACTACGCCCTGCAGACAGACTGAGCCTGAGATGAGTGAGACCTATATCGTCCACGACGACCGCTTCCGCGCCCTCTTCATCGGCCATGCCAAGCTGGAGAAACTCTGGACGGGCGGGCGCTGGGTGGAAGGGCCGGTGCATGTCCCCTCGGCCAAATCCGTGCTCTGGTCGGACATTCCGAACGACCGGGTGATGCGCTTCGACGAGTGCGACGGCTCGGTCTCGGTCTTCGAGGGCCCCTGCGGCTACCACAACGGGCATACGCTGGACGCCGAGGGCCGCATCGTCGCCTGCGAGCATGGTGGGCGGCGCATCTCGCGGCTCGATCATGACGGCGTCTGGCGAAACCTTGTCTCGCATTGGGAGGGCAAGCGCCTCAACTCGCCCAACGATGTGGTGGTGAAGCGCGACGGCACGGTCTGGTTCTCCGACCCGACCTATGGCATCGACTTCCACTACGAGGGCCACCGCGCCCCGTCCGAGATCGGCGCGTCCAACGTCTATCGGCTGGACCCCGCGACGGGCGAGTTGACGGCCGTGATCACCGACATGCTGAAGCCGAACGGGCTCTGCTTCTCGCCCGATGAATCGATCCTCTATGTCTCCGACACGGGCAAGACCCACGATCCCGCCTGCGAGCCGGTGATCCGCGCCTATCCCATGGTGGACGGGCGCACGGTGGGGGAGGGGCGTCTCTTCGCGCGCTCGCCCAATGGCTTCTTCGACGGGTTCCGCACTGATACGAACGGCAATATCTGGGCCTCCAACGCCGATGCCGTCTGCGTCTATGCGCCCGATGGCACGCATATCGGCTCGATCCCGGTGGAAGAGATGGTCTCCAATCTCTGCTTCGGCGGGCCAAAGAAGAACCGGCTCTATATCACCGCGCAGACTTCGCTCTATGCGATCTATGTCAACGCGCATGGGGATGGCTGGCGGGATTGAGCCGCCACCCAGGCAAACAACCCTTTCCAAATCCATTCAGTTTTGTTACCGATAACAGTGACGAAGCGGCCCGTAACGGTCGCACGGAGGAGACCGAACCCATGCGCGCCGCCGTGATCCACGCCGCCAAGGACCTACGCCTCGACGAGCGCCCCGAACCTGATCTCGCGCCGGGCGACGTTCTCGTGCGCTTCGGCGCGGGCGGCATCTGCGGATCGGACCTCTCCTACTGGGGCAAGGGCCGCGTCGGCGACTTCGCGCTGCGCGAGCCGCTGGTGCTCGGTCATGAGGTGGCCGGCGAGATCGAGGCGCTGGGCGAGGGCGTGTCGGGTCTGGCCATCGGCCAGCGTGTCGCGGTCAACCCGAGCCGGCCCTGCCTCCATTGCGACTATTGCCGCGCCGGGCGCTCCAATCTCTGCCGCAACATGCGCTTCTTCGGCTCGGCGGCGATGTTTCCGCATGTGCAGGGCGGCTTTGCCGAGCGCTTCACCTGCCGCGCCGATCAGGCCGTGCCGGTGCCCCCGGACATGCCGCTGGCCAAGGCCGCGCTCGCCGAGCCTCTGTCGGTCGCGATCCATGGTCTGACCCGCGCGGGCGATCTCTTGGGCAAGCGCGTTCTCATCACTGGCGCGGGGCCCATCGGCATGTTGCTGACGCTGGCCGTGCGCCATGCCGGCGCGAGCTTCGTCGCGGTCACCGACCTCGTGGACGAGCCGCTGGCGCTGGCTCGGCAGGCCGGCGCGGACGAAACGATCAATGTCGCGACCTCGCCCGAGCGCCTCGCCGCCTTCGAAGCCAACAAAGGCACGTTCGATATCGGCTTTGAGGCGACCGGCGCGCCGCCCGCGCTCGGCTCCCTGGTGCGCGCCATCCGTCCGGGCGGGCGCATCGTCCAGCTCGGCATGATGCCACCGGGCGAGGTGGGCGTGTCCGTCAACATGCTGATGGCGCAGGAGATCGACCTCGTCGGCGCCTTCCGATTCTGCGAGGAGTTCCACACGGCGGTGGACTGGCTGGCCAACGACCGGATCGACGTGAAGCCGGTCATGTCGGCCGAGATGCCGATGAGCGATCTCAGCCAAGCCTTCGAGATGGCGGCCGATCGCAAGCGCGCCATCAAGGTCCACCTGCATTTCTGAGATGAGCATCCACACGCGCAGCGCCCTGTTCGAAGGCACGATCCGCCCCGGCTGCGAGGAGGCCTTCTACGACCTCGTCATGGCCGAGCTGATGCCGGTCTGGCGGGACATGCCGAACGCCTTGGCCGTGCGCGTGCTCCGCACCGAGCGGCGCGAGGACGGCGCGCCCGCGCTCGTTCTGGTGCAGGAGATCGACTACCCGTCGGCTGAGGCCGTGGCGGAGGCGGAAGCCTCGCCCGTGCGGGCACGCGGCGCGCCGGTGATGGAAAAGCTGATGACGCTGTTCGACGGCACGCTGCGCCATGTGGTCTACCGGCGTCTCGCCTGAGAGACCGCAAACGATGCCGAGCCACGCTCGAACGCGCGGATCGACCGAGCGAAAGAAGATGACCATGGCCCGACACAAGAAGGCTGGCCGAGAGGCCGAGGTCCAGACCCCGAACCGATCCCCGCCCCTGGAGACGGAAGCGCGGCGAGGGGCGTCCGATGCCGGCGAGGCCACGGGCGAGGCCACGGCCGGCCATCGCCGCGCCCCGGCCGCGCCCGGTGCGAAAGCGCGGCGCAGCGACGCGCAAGGGTCCGCCTCCGGCTCCAAGCCGACGATGCGGGATGTCTCCAAGCTCGCGGGCGTTTCCACCATGACGGTGAGCCGGGTGCTGGCCGATCCGTCCATCGTCGCGCCGGAAACGCGCGAGCGCGTCATGCGCGCGGTGGACCAGCTCGGCTATGTGCCCGATCTCGTCGCCGGCTCGCTCTCCTCGCGGCGCACCAATTTCGTCGGTCTGATCCTGCCGACGCTTACCAATTCCAACTTCGCCGACACGGCGCAGGGGCTCGCGGAAGCCTTGGGGCAGAGCTATCAGCTTCTGATCGGCTACACGCTCTATCAGGCGGGCGAAGAGGAGCGGCTGGTGCGCTCGCTTCTGGCGCGCCGCCCGCAGGGCATCGTCGTCGCCGGCACGCTGCACACGGCCTCGACGCGGCGGATGCTGACCAATGCCGGCATTCCGGTGGTGGAAATCTGGGACGCGCCCTCGGCTCCGCTCGACCGCGCGGTCGGCTTCTCCAATTTCGAGGCGGGCCGCGCCGCCGCGCGCCATTTGCTCTCGCTGGGTCTGCGCCATATCGCGGCCATCGGCTCGGAGGCGGAAGGCGATATGCGCGACGCACGCGGCGAGGCGCGCCTGCAGGGCTTTGCGGCCGTGCTGCGGGAGGAGGGCATCGAGACCGGCCTGATCCTGCGCCATGGCTCGGCCCCGGTCTCCTACGCGCACGGCGCGGCGGCGATGAAGCTCCTGCTGCGCGATAAGCCTGGCGTCGAGGGCGTCTTCGCGGTGTCGGACGGTTCGGCCTTCGGCGCGCTGATGGAATGCCGCCGCCAGGGCATCGACGTGCCCGGCCGCATCAGCCTCATGGGCTTCGGCGATTTCGAGCTGGGGCGCGAATGCGAGCCGGCGATCTCGACCATCCGGGTCGATGCCAAGGGCATCGGCAAGGAGACCGGGCAGCTTCTGCGCGATCTCTTCGAAGGGCGGGGCGCGGACCGGCCGCCCTCCATCGATCTCGGCATCGAGGTCGTGCCGCGCGGCACCACCGCCGCGCCGCGCCAGCGTTCGAACTCCACAATCTGAAAGAGACCATCATGAGCCAAACGCGGATCGGCATCGTCGGAGTGGGCGTGATGGGCAGCGCCATCGCGGGCCGCTTCCTCCAAACGGGGCACCGCGTCACCGTGCGTGACCGCGATGCGGAGAAGACCGCGCCGCTGGCGGCCAAGGGCGCTACCGTCGCCGACAGCGCCGAGGCGCTGATGGAGGCCTCAGACGTCGTGATCCTTAGCCTCAACACGGCCGAGATCGTGGAGGCCGTCGTCTTCGGCGCGGACGGGCTCGCCGCCCATGCGCGGGGCGGCGTGCTCCTGATTGACATGTCCTCCACCGATCCCAAGGCCACCGCCGCGATGGCTGAGCGCCTGCGCGCCGAGACGGGGCTCGGCTGGGTGGACGCGCCGCTTTCGGGCGGCGCGCCGGCGGCCACCGAGGGCCGGCTGACGCTGATGATGGGCGGCGAGGCCGAAGAGGTGGAGCGCGCGAGGCACGTTCTCTCGGCGGTCGCCGCCAACATGACCCATATGGGCCCGTCAAGCGCGGGGCAGACGACCAAGCTCATCAATCAGGTGCTCTGCGCCTGCAATTTCATGGCCGTAGCCGAAGCCACGCGCTTGGCCTTGGATGCCGGCGTCGATGCCCAGCGCATTCCCGCAGCGCTCGCGGGCGGGCGCGCCGACAGCCGCATCCTGCAGGAGTTCATGGGCAAGATGGCCCGCTTCGACCTGACGCCGACGGGGCGGATCGACAATATGCTGAAGGATCTCGAAGCCACGCAGCGCTTCTCCATGGGCCTGCGCACGCCGATGCCGCTCACCAACCTCGTCGCCGATCTGCACCGCATGATGGTGGCCGCCGGCATCGGCCACGAGGACAGCGCGGCCTATATGAAACTCTTCGATTTCGGAAAGGCCCCCTGATGGCACAGGTCTCTCAACCGCGCGGCGTCGCGATCGTCACGGGCGCGGGCAGCGGCATCGGGCGCGCCTCCGCGCTGGCCCTGGCAGCGGAGGGCTGGCGCGTCGTCCTGGCCGGGCGGCGGCGCGAGGCGCTGGAGGAAACGGCCGCGCTGGCGGGCGGGGCCGAAACGCTGGTGGTGCCGACCGATGTGACCGTGGAAGGCGATGTGGCCGCCCTGTTCGACAGGGTAGTCGAAACGTTCGGGCGCGTCGATTTCGTGTTCAACAATGCCGGCACCAACACATCCGCCGTGCCGATCGATGAACTGCCCGTGGCGGAATGGACGCGCGTCGTCTCGGCCAATCTGACGGGCGTGTTTCTGTGTATGCGCGAGGCCTTCCGCGTCATGAAGCGGCAGGAGCCGGGGGGCGGGCGCATCGTCAACAACGGCTCGATCTCCTCGCAGGTACCCCGGCCCCATTCCGCGCCCTACACCGCCACCAAGCATGGCGTGAGCGGCCTCACCAAGTCGGGCTCGCTCGACGGGCGCGCGCATAACATCGCGGTCGGGCAGATCGACATCGGCAATGTCGCCTCCGACATGACGAGCCGCATGGGGGGAGGCGTCCTTCAGGCCCATGGCGGCATCGCGCCCGAGCCGGTCATGGCGATGGAGAATGTCGCGCGCAGCATCGTCCTCATGGCCTCGCTACCGCCGGAAGCCAATATCTTCCAGATGACGGTGATGGCGTCCGACATGCCCTTCGTCGGGCGCGGCTGAGGTTTCGAGCGGCTGATGTTTCGAAGCGAAACGGAGGAGAGTTTCGCTCCGAGGGGGCTCACCGCCGATCTCTTCGGCGCGCACACGGTCCCCAGGCTCGACCGCGAGGGCGTCTGCCATCACGGCTGGCCGCAGGCCTGAATCACGGCAGAACGATCACGCTCGCGTGAGTCCGCTTGCTGTGTTATCGGTATCATGTACATTGAATCGGCATGGGAAGGGGGAATCATGTCCCTGAAGCTTTTCGATCTCTCCGGCCGCACGGCCCTCGTCACGGGCTCGGGCCAGGGCATCGGCTATTCGCTGGCCGAAGGGCTCGGCCGCGCGGGGGCGCGCGTCGTGCTGAACGGGCGCGACGGCGCGAAGCTCGACGCGGCGGCCGAGCGCCTGCGAGCTGAGGGCATTGCGGTTGAGACGAGCGTCTTCGATGTGACCGATCACGCCGCCGTCAAGGCCGGGGTCGACCGCATAGAGGCCGAGATCGGGCCGATCGACATTCTCGTCAACAATGCCGGCATCCAGCGCCGCGCCCCGCTGGAAGACTATCCGGCCGAAACCTGGTCCGAGATCATGCGGGCCAATGTGGACTCGGTCTTCTTCGTCGGCCAGGCGGTCGCCAAGCACATGATCGCCCGCAAGCGCGGGCGCATCATCAACATCGCCAGCCTTCAAGCGCAGGCCGCGCGCTATTCCATCGCGCCCTACACCGCCACCAAGGGCGCGGTGCTCAACCTCACCAAGGGCATGTGCACCGACTGGGCGCGCCACGGGCTGCAGATCAACGCGATCGGCCCCGGCTATTTCGAAACGCCGCTGAACCAGGCGCTGGTGGACGATCCGAAGTTCACCGAATGGCTCAAGATCCGCACGCCGACGGGCCGCTGGGGCAAGGTGGAGGAGTTGCAGGGCGCCTGCATCTTCCTCGCTTCCGACGCTGCGACCTTCGTCAACGGGCAGATCGTCTATGTCGATGGCGGGGTGCTCGCCACGCTCTAAGAGACTATTTCGAACGTTCGCCGGGTCGGATCGGCGGTGCTTTTCGTCCGTGCTTTCGTTGCCAATCCTCGCCGATGCCGCCGGCATCGACTGCGTTTGGCGCCTTGGCACGAACCGAAAATCCCGCGCCGATCCTCCGCCGGGAACTTCCGAAACAGTCTCTGACATCATGCGCCGGGCCGCTGGGAGGCCGCCCGGTCGCAGTCGATCCTTTCTCGAAATGCCATGGGAGGCATGGGTATGACCAACACGACACGACGCGCCGTGATGAAGGCGGCGTTCCTCGGATCGCTCGCCGTGGCCACTCTGACGGCGGCGATGCCGGGTTCGGCCGAGGCCGTGACGCTCGCCGACATTCAAGGTCGCGGCACGGTGAAGATCGGCGTTCTCACCGGCGCTCCGCCCATGGGCATGATCGACGAACGCGGCAATCCGAGCGGCTACGATGTCGATGTCGCCAACCAGATCGGCCAATATCTCGGAATGCCGGTGGAGCTGGTGCCGCTGACGCCGCCCGCGCGCATTCCCGCGCTCCAGACGGGGCAGGTGGACTTCCTCGTCGCGACCCTCGCGCCGACGGGCGAGCGCGCCAAATCCGTTATGTTTACCTCGCCCTATTCGGCCTTCAACATGGTGATCGTGTCCGGCCCGAACGAGAAGTTCGAAAGCCTCGATCAGTTGAAGGGCAAGCGCGTCGCGGTCAATCGCGGCTCCTCGCAGGAAACGGCGCTGCGCCGCGCCAATGTGGAAGGGCTGGAGATCGTCGTCTTCGAGGACGATTCCACCTCCGCCCAGGCCCTCGTCGCGGGGCAGGTGGACGCGACGGCGCTGCCCTCCACGGTCGCTCAAGGGCTTCTGCGGCAGGCTCCGCAGGCGGGCTTGCAGATCGGCTTCACCTTCTTCCGCCAAGGCAATTCCATGGCGGTGCAGCCGGGCGATTTCGAGCTGCTGCAATATCTCAACACCTCGATCTACCTGATGAAGGTCTCGGGCGAACTCGACAAGATCGCCGTGAAATGGACCGGCGACCCGCTGCCGCCCACGCTCCCGGCTTTCTGAGAGATTGTTTTGGAAGTTCCCGGCGGAGGATCGGCGACAAGATTTCCGGTTCGAGCCAAGGCGCTAAACGCAGTCGATGCCGGCGGCATCGGCGAGGATGGCAACGAAGGCACGGACGAAAAGCGCCGGCGAGCCGACCCGGAGAACTTTCGAAACAGTCTCTAGAGCGAGCCCGGCGCCGGCTTGGGTCAAGCCGGCGTCCCCTGTCCTTCGCGCGGGGTTTGTCCCATGAATTACACGTTCCAGTTCGGCGTGCTGGCGCAATATCAGAGCCAGCTTCTGGCGGGCCTGTGGCTCACCGTCCAGATTTCCGCCTTTGCCATTCTCTGCGGCACGGCCTTCGGCATTCTCTTCGCCTCGCTGCGCTCGGTCGCCGGGCGGCCCGTTCGCATCCTCATCGACGCCTATGTCGAACTGATCCGCAACACGCCCTTTCTGGTGCAGCTCTTCATCATCTATTTCGGCCTTCCCGCCGGGGGCGTGCGCGTCAGCGCCATCACGGCGGCGCTGATCGGGGTGACGATCAATCTCGCGGCCTATTCCACCGAGATCATCCGCGCCGGGATCGAGGCCGTCCATAAGAGCCAGATCGAGGCGGGCGAGGCGCTGGGCTTCACGCAATTTCAGATCTTCCGTTATGTCATCCTCATCCCCGCGCTTCAGAAGGTCTATCCGGCCCTCTCGTCGCAATTCGTGCTGATGATGCTGGCGACCTCGATCTGTTCGGCCATCTCGGTGAACGAGCTGACGGCGGCGGCCTCCTTCGTCCAGTCGCAGAGCTATCGCTCCTTCGAAGTCTATCTGGCGGTGACCGCGCTCTATCTCGTGCTCGCCCTCATCCTGCGCGGCATCCTCGCCCTTGTCGGGCTCTGGCTCTTCGGTCGGCGAACGGCTCGGCGCGCGCTCAAGCCCGTGGTGGAGGCATCGGCATGATCTTCCGCTCCTTCGGTCCGTCCGAATTCCTGTTTCTAATCGAATCCCTCCAGTGGACGCTGATCCTGACGGCTCTCGCGCTCGCCGGCGGCGGTCTCGTCGGCTTCTTCCTGGCGCTCGCCAGAGCCTCGACGCTGCGCTGGCTGCGCTTTCTGGCGGGGCTCTATATCCAGGTCATTCAGGGCATTCCCGTTCTGATGATCCTGTTCCTGTCCTTCTACGGGCTGGCGCTGCTCGGCTTCCGCCTGCCGCCACTGATCGCCGCCGGTATTTCGATGACGGTCTATGCCTCGGCCTATCTCGCTGAAATCTGGCGTGGCTCGATCCAGTCCGTCGCCAAGCAGCAATGGGAAGCCTCCGAGTCGCTCGCCATGACGCGGGTCCAGCAATATCGCTACGTGATCCTGCCGCAGGCCGTGCGCCTGTCCCTGCCCTCCACGGTGGGTTTTGCCGTGCAGGTGGTCAAGAACACCTCGATCGCCTCGCTGATCGGCTTTGTGGAACTCGCCCGCGCCGGCCAGCTCGTCAACAACGCGACCTTCCAGCCCTTCCGGGTCTTTCTGGTGGTCGCCGCGCTTTACTTCATCGTCTGTTATCCGCTGTCGCTCCTGTCCCGGCGGCTGGAAAGGAGGTTCCATGCCTGAGGTCGCCATTCGGGACGTGCGCAAGAGCTTCGGCGCGGTGGAGGTGCTCAAAGGCATCAATCTGGAGGTCGGGCGCGGCGAGGTCACGGCGCTGATCGGGCGCTCGGGCTCGGGCAAGTCCACGCTGCTTCGCTGCGTCAACGGGCTGGAAAAGATCAATGCCGGCTCCATCGAGATCGCCGGGCACAAGGTCGGCACCGACAAGGCGGCCTTGCGCGCCCTGCGCCGCGACGTCGGTATCGTCTTCCAGAGCTACAATCTCTTTCCGCACTTGAGCGTCGGCCAGAACATCATGCTGGCTCCGCGCATTGTGAAGGACGTGGCGAAGGGCGAAAGCCGCGCCACCGCCGAGGAGGTGCTGGCGCTGGTCGGCCTGTCCGAGAAGTTCGACGCCTACCCGGACGAGCTTTCGGGCGGCCAGCAGCAGCGCGTCGCCATCGCCCGTTCGCTCGCCATGCGGCCCAAGGTCATGCTCTTCGACGAAGTGACCTCGGCGCTCGACCCCGAGCTGACGGGCGAGGTGCTCGCCGTCATGGAGCAATTGGCGCGCGGCGGCATGACCATGCTCCTCGTCACGCATGAAATGGGCTTTGCCCGGCGCGTCGCCAACACGACCGTCTTCATGCATCAGGGCCGCATCCACGAGGCCGGCCCCTCGCGCGAGCTTTTCGAGAACCCCAAGACCCCCGAACTGGCGCAGTTCGTGCGCTCCGATGTGAAGTGAGCCCTTCCATGACCGCCAACATCCTGCAACTCTGTCCGCTCATGCCCGCGCTGGAAAAGGCGCTGAACGAGCGCTTCACCGTCCACCGCTTCTTCGAGGCCGGTGATCCCGACGCGTTCTTGGGCGAGCACGCCGAGCGCCTGCGCGGCGTCGTCACGGGCGGGCATATCGGCATTCCGGCCGAGCTTGCCGCTCGGCTGCCGGCGCTCGAAATCGTCGCGATCAACGGCGTCGGCTTCGACAAGGTGGACCTCACCGAGGCCAAGCGGCGCGGGGTGCGCGTGTCCAACACGCCCGATGTCCTGACCGAGGATGTGGCCGACCTCGCCATCGGCCTGATCGTCTCGGCGCTCCGCCAGATCCCGCGCGGGCATGAGCATGTGCGCGCCGGTCGCTGGCCCTCGGGCGATCTGCCGCTCGGCTCCAAGGTCTCGCGCCGCAGATACGGCATTTTCGGCTTTGGCCGGATCGGGCAGGCCATCGCGCGCCGGCTGGAAGGCTTCGACGCCGAGATCGCCTATGCCAGCCGCAGCGCGGTGGAAACGCCCTATCCCCGCTTCGACACAGTCGCGGACCTCGCCGGCTGGGCCGACGTGCTCGTCGTCGCCGCCTCCGCCTCGCCCGAGACGCGCAATATCATCGACGCGCAGGTCTTGGACGCGCTCGGCCCCAAGGGCGTCCTCGTCAACGTCGCGCGCGGCTCGCTGGTGGACGAGCCAGCGCTCCTGGACGCGCTGGAGCAGGGCCGCATCGCCGGCGCGGCGCTCGATGTCTTCGCCGACGAGCCGCGCGTGCCCGAGCGCTTCTTCACGCTGCCCAACGTCGTGCTGACGCCCCACATGGCGAGCGCCACACACGAAACGCGCCAAGCCATGGCCGATCTCGTGCTCGCCAATCTCGACGCGCATTTCGCGGGCCGCGAGATGCCGACCGCGCTCGTCTGACGACGGCCGGGCGACGGGGCGGCCCTGACGGACCGGCCGTCTGTCTCCTTTGGTAAACCGGCCCCAAGCCTGTGAGACGTTGAACCAAAAACTCTGGGACGCTCCCCCAACGGGAGATGATACTCTTCGCGCAATGTGCGAGGGAACGACATGATCAATCCTGGAATGGGCTCCCATCATTTCTTCGATGATAAGTATATCAAGACATCGCAAAGAGCGGGTTTCAAGAAATACCGGGTCGTGACGGTTCCCAAGGGAACGCTTCTTTTCAAAATGACCGCCGGCGTGGCGGCGGCCGGCGACGATGGCGGGGTGACGCCCTGGTGGTCGGCCGTGAAGCCGTTTCTGGACGACAAGGAGGGCGCGCTCGGCCGGTTTCAGCAGGCCAAGAGCCGCAAAATGGATATGTCGGCCATGGTGCGGCTCATGTCCTGCGTCTGCCTCGACTGGAACGATCTCGACAATTACGTGCAGGTCGAACTTCTGGACGATGCGCGCGTCTTCTGGGGCACGTTCGCGCCGATGCCCAAGTTCAGTCAGACGATCTACACGCCGGGTTGGGGCGACGACAAGAACACATTCACCGGCGCGAACGTGCTTGCGCGCGTCAAGAAGATGAACCAGAAGGAAGCGCTGGCCGGCTTCAAGGTGCCCAATATGCTGGGCGAAGGCGAGGCCTGGCAGATGTTCATTCCGAACCTGCGCGAACAGCACATCAAGCGGTCCTCCGTCCTGTCCGGGCACGACATGGGCGTTCTGGCGCAGGCGCTGGGTCTGGTGGATCGCCCTGCCTGATCCGCGACCGATTGGCGCCTGATCCGCGCGGGGGCGGATCAGTCCTCGCGCTTTCGGCTCGTACTCGCCTGATGACGCCACTCGCGAGCGCTGCATCCGTAGGCGGCGCGGAACGCGCTGCTGAACGTGTCGCTCCGCGTGAAGCCGACACTATAGGCGATCTCGGCAATCAGGCGTCGGTCGTGAGGGTCCTGCAAGGCGGCGGCCGCTTTGCGCAGGCGCAGAGCCATCAAGGCCGCCGCGATCCCGTTCGTGTCCTTGAAGGCGCGATACAAGGTGGCGCGGGAAACGCGCGCCAGCGTCGCGATCCGCTCCACATCGAGATCGGGGTCGCGGTAGCGTTGTTCGAGAATCCAGCGGATCTCCGTCCGGAGTCGCCGCTTGGCGGCATCCTCGGACAGGGTGCAGATCTCCGACTGACCCAGACACGACAGGAACGTTCCGGTCAGCCGCTCACCAATGGCGAGGCCAGCCTCGTCATCCATCGCCCCGAGATGGTCGAGATCGTGGAGCACCTGACGCACCAGCGGTTCGGCGTCGCGGCCCGTCAGCACGAGGCCGTGCAGCGTCTCGACGCGCGGCACCAGACTCTCGATCGTCGCCCGCCGAAAGCTCAAGCTGATGACGCGGGCATTGGTGAAGGACTGGCTGAAGGGAAGGCTCATATCGCCGATCAGGACGCTTCTCGCCGCGCCCCGGAAAGGCGAAACGGCCGTTTCGCCGTGGAAGCGCCCTTCGAGGACGAGCGCCAGGGTCACCACGTTGAACCCATCGCCCTGAATCATCGGGTCGGTGCGCTCATAGTTCTGGCCCGCCATGCGCGTGTCCATGAACTCAAGTAGTCCGAGATGGAACGTCCGCGAATGAGAGTAGAAGTCGCCAGCTGGTCGGTCGGTTCGTAGAATATGGGCGTAGCTCGGCCAGGGCCGTTCCCGCCAGGCCTCGTAGCGTTCCTTGGGCCTGACGCTGTTGGTCGTGAAATCGACGGAACGCATCAAGGCCGATCGAGAAACAGGGTTGAAGACTTGCGATCCGCCAGATGGGGGCCGCGAATCGTACATATCAATCGCGCTCGATCGATCCGAAGACTGGTCTTGGATCAAGCGCCACGCGTCGTTATTTTCACGCGGAGGTGAAAGACCGACGGCTTCCAAATGATCCGGGCTGGTCTGCGTTCCCGAGCGTAGAAAATCGAAGACGGCCGTTTGGGAAGGTGCGGGTTTTATTGGCTGGCTAACGGTCTTGCCAAACGCATCTGTGCCCGCTTTGAACACACGCCAAATTGGGGAGGAGCCTGAGGACGACGCACCGGGCCGCCGTGGGGCCCGCCCGTCGTCAGGGTCTCTCTACGTCCCTTGCCGCCGCTGCGACGGCAGCGCCCACCAAGGCACCCAAGGCTGTGTGTGGTGCTCGTGATGGTATCCGAAATGGAAGCAGGAGAAGAGCGAGGCGAGATAGCCGAACTCGTTGGACCGCGCATTGTGCCGGTCCACGAAGCCGCTTTCTTCATGCCGATGCGGGCGAAAGGTGCCGAAATAGAAGAGCTGGAGCGAGGAGAGAAGCGACGGCATTCCGTAGAACAGCACCACATTCGTGACCGGCGCGCCCAGCACGAGGATATAGATCGTGACGACGGTGCTGACGAAGAGGATTGAGCGCCGCCCGAAATAGCGCGCGAAGAAGGTTCGGAACCAGGGCCAGAAGCGCTCCGGCTCATCGACGCAGAAATCCGGGTCGTCGGCGGTGCCGGGCGCGTCGTGATGGGCCATATGCGCGCCGCGGATCTTGGACCAGGCAAAGCCCGCATAGATCGTCAGGATGAAGGCGCCGATCGCTGCGTTAAGCCGGGGCCAGCCCGGAACGAGCGAACCATGCATGGCGTCATGCGCGACGATGAAGAGCCCGACCGTCAACCAGCATTGCACGGCGATGATGAGGGGAACCAGCGGCGCCGTCCGCCAGCCGAGGTCGAGAAAGAATACGCCGGCGATGTGGATCGACATCCACGAGACGAAGACGCAGGCCGCAAGGCCAAGGCCGATCACGCCCTGAAACGGGCGCAGCACCGGGCGCGAGGATTCGCTCGGGCGTGGCACCGATCGCTCGGCAGCAGCGGGGATGTGGAGATCGGTCATGGGTTGGAACTTAACAGGATCACGCGCCCGGGAAACCCGTGTGCGTCGTTATGCCAAGGCACGCAGGAGAACGCGGTCATCACCCTTCGGCTGGATGCCGTCGGTCTCGACGATGACGCCGGGGACATAGCACACGATCTCCCTCTCGCTCCGGGCGCTCTGCGCCTTGGTCTGCTGGCGCACCGCGATAGAAACGGACTGCCGCGTCTCGACCAAGGAAGCGCTTATCTCGGATGATGGCCAAGGAGAATGTTGCGACGGAGCGGGACCCTCCGCCTCGTTGCTGCCGCTCGCGCCCGTCACGTTGTCGAGGAAGACGGACCCGTCGGGGGCCGAGCGAATCGAGTTGGAGGAACTCGAATGGTAATGCGCCGCCCTCCAATGCGTTAGACCAGAACCGGCGAAAATGCGCATCAGCGTGCCATGCCGCGTCAGTGGCACACGGCGCGCCCGGCGATGGGCGTTAGCGCACGAGATCGGCTCCCAAGGACAATGCAGGCAGGAGGCCTGCAAAGTGCGCATCAGCGCATCGGACAGGGATCGGGGTGCGTTGCTGGAGCTCGAGCAGCCCGTTTGGGTGATGCTGGCTTGAACGACGAGCCGGCATTGAAGCGCAGGGGCTCGCACGCGGGAATGCCCCGCGCCTGAGTGGCATCCACGATGTGGTCGCTTCCGGCCAGCTTGCGGCGCACGTCGTTCGCGGCTTGAAAGACCAGCATGGGCTTGGTGATCCGGTCCACAGTATGGATTGAGGTGCCCTCGACCATGCGCTTGCCTCCCTCCTGCGTCCTCGGATTTCAATAGCAGCAATACATAAACTCGGCAAAGCCGGCCCAGCAGGACGGGACCGTTTCAAGCAGCGTCTGGAGGTTGGAGATACCAACCACAGGCACAGCGCAAAAGAAAACATCGGGCGTGACGGTCGCTCCCACGAAAGCCGAATAGCCTCATAGGATTCGCCGAAGATCACAACGCCTTCTGCCCGACGCGGGCCTCGTTCTGGAATCACAGCTCACTTTGGCTGCTGGAATGGGCTGCACGGGCCGTCTTCACACCCAGCATCCGCTGCGCCGTGTGCCGTCGCCGTTCTTTCTTGGCCACGCGCCGACGCTTTTGAGGGCTCGTAACGTCCATCCTGATCGTCAAACCATTTGGGAAAACCTTGGTTGTGTCAGCCCGTCAGCCCGTCAGCGCGGCGGTGTCCGAGGTCAAGGTCATGCGCATGCTTCGGAAGGGACGATGGTCGGCAGCCTCGTCGCAGGGTCGAAGGCTCGATACATCAGACGTCTGTTTCGAGCTTTCTTTGTCTGGAAATCGGAACAGAACAGAATCGTCGCCGTCCCATCGGCTATTGGCAGCAGGCTCCCGTCACCAATTCGTGCCAGAGGCTTTCGGCGAAGCCGCGCAGGACGATCAGCTCGAAACGCTCCGGCGCGAGGCAGGTGAGGTGGATGCCGATATGGCCGAAGAGCGTCGCGGCCGAACTGCCCGGCGTAAAGACCGTCTCGTAGAGATCGACCCCCGTCCCCCGCGCCAGAGTGCTGCGCGCCCGCGGCCCATCCAGCGACAGGCGCACGCGCCCATGGCTCTGGTCGCTCAGCGCCAACGAGGCGCCGGGCTGAGTGGTCAGCCGCGCCCATTCGCCGGGGCGCAGCGGCTCGGAGCCGAGCACGAACCATTGGCCGGGCGCATAGGGGCGCACCGCATGAGGGCTGCCGTCCCCCAGCGCCGCGAGGAGGGGTTCGAGCGAGGCCGCGTCCGCGCCGGGGCGGGCGAGCGCATGGAGCAGCCGGCCTTGCGGCAGCGCGGCGAGCGTCAGGCTCCCGTCCGGCGCGCGTTGCGGCGGATAGGGCAGGGCGGGCGAGAGGGTCAGCGCCTCAGGCATGGAGCCTCCTGTTATCGGGATCGACGAAGCACGGGGCGCAGAGGCGGGCGGGCGTGACCTCGCCCGCGAGCCCGTTCCAGACCAGCACCTCTTCGCCATGCCGCTCCGCGCCGCCCGCCACCAGCGCGAGGCCGATCGTGGAGCCGATATGCGGCGAGAAGCAGGAGGAGGTGACGTAGCCTTGGTCGTTTTCGAGCGTGGCGTCCGCGCCCTTGTTCAGGATATGCGAGCCCGTCTTGAAGCTCGTGGCGGGGTCGAGCGGCTGAACGCCGACCAGCGCCGGGCGGCCGGGCGCGGTGAGGCCCTCGCGCTCCAGCATGTGCTTGCCGACGAAATCGCTCTTGGTGCGCGAGACCATGCGCCCCATGCCGAGATCGGCTGCTGTCACCGTGCCATTGATCTCCGCATGGGTGACATGGCCCTTTTCGATGCGCAGCACGCCGAGCGCTTCCGCGCCATAGGGGCAGATGCCGTGAGGCGCGCCCGCCGCCATCAGCGCGTCGGCCACCGCCTCGCCATAGCCGGCGGGCACGGCGATCTCATAGGCGAGCTCGCCCGAGAAGGAGATGCGGAAGAGCCGGCCTTCCAGTCGTCCGCCAAAGAGCGTGACGGCCCGCGCGGCCATGAAAGGCACCGCCTCGGCGGACAGATCGCCATCCACGACCTCCGACAGGATGTCCCGCGCGCGCGGGCCGGCCAGCGCCATCTGCGCCCATTGGTCGGTAGAGGAAGCCAGCCGCACGTCCAGTTCGGGCCAGACGGTCTGGACGTAGAATTCGAGATGGGCCAGCACGCCGGCGGCGAGCGCCGTGGTGGTGGTCATGACGAAATGATCTTCGGCGAGCCGGCTTGTCGTGCCGTCATCGTAGATCATTCCATCCTCGCGCAGCATGATGCCGTAGCGCGCGCGCCCGACGGGCAGCTTGGCGAAGCCGTTGCAATAGATGCGGTCGAGGAAGGCGGCGGCGTCCGCGCCGAAGATCTCGATCTTGCCGAGCGTCGAGACGTCGCAAAGCCCCGCCGCCTCGCGCACGGTGCGCGCTTCGCGATCGACGCTCTCGCGCCAATGCGTCTCGCCCGCGCGCGGGAACCACGCCGAGCGATACCAGAGCCCGGTTTCCACGAAGCGCGCGCCGTTGCGTTCGGCCCAGCCATGCAGCGGCGAGCGGCGCACGGGCTGGAAATCGCGCCCCTTGGCCGCCCCCGTCAATGCGCCGAAGGAAACGGGCGTGTAGAAGGGGCGGAAGGTCGTGGTGCCGACCTCGGCGGGCGAAAGGCCCCGCGCCTCGGCCAGAATGCCGATGGCGTTGACATTGGAGAGCTTGCCCTGATCGGTCGCCATGCCGTTGGTCGTGTAGCGCTTGGCGAGTTCCACATGGGCGAAGCCCTCGCGCACTGCGAGGCCGAGATCGGCCAGATGCACGTCGTTCTGATAGTCCACGAAGGCCTTGCCCTTCGGCGCGGCGATGCGCCAGACCGGGCGGGCGGGCGCGGCCGACACATCGCCCTCGACTGGGTCAAAGTGGGCGGGCGGAGCTGCGATGCCCAAGTCCTTGAGCGCGGCCGACGCGGCGCGTGCGCCTTCATCCAGGCATTCGGCCAGCGTCATCGCGCCATTCGCCGAGCCGGCCAGCGACAAGGGGCCGAGAGCCTCGGGCGCGAGAAAGGCCGAATGCGCCTCGCTCCAACGCGGCTTGCCGCCCCGGTGGCAGGCGAGATGGATGCGCGGGCTGAACCCGCCGGACATGGCGAGCGCGTCGGCCTCGATGATCCGCTCCTCGCCACTCGCCAGACGAACCGTGACGGCGCGTAGGCGCTTGCCGCCCCACGCGCCCGCCACGACCGCGCCGGGGAAGAAAGGCGCGGACACGCCGGGATCGGCCGCCTCGGCGCGCGTGTCGATGACCGCTGCCAAACCCACGCCCGCCGCCTCCAGCGCGCGCGCGGCATGGGCGCCGGCGTCGGACTGGGCAAAAACGGCGACTTTCGCGCCGACTGCGACGCCATGACGGCGGGCATAGGCGAGGGCGGCATCGGCCGTCATGACGCCGGGCACATCGTTGCCGCCGAACACGAGCGGGCGCTCTTCCGCGCCGGTGGCGAGGATCGCGCGCCGCGCCGCGACGCGCCACAGGCGTTCGGGCATGGGCGAGCCGGCAGGCAGGCGCTCCACCGCGCCGAACACCATGTCGTCATACCAGCCGAAGGCCGTGGTGCGCGGGAGGACGCGCACATGCGGCATATCGGCGAGTTCGCGCAGCGCCGCGTCAGCAAAGGCGTCGGCCGTCTCGGCTCCGATATGCCGCCCGGTATCGCCGAGGAGCGAGCCGCCGGCTTGCGGATTCTCGTCGAGAAGGATCGTGCGCGCTCCCGCCCGGCCCGCCGTCAGCGCGGCGGCGAGCCCCGCCGGCCCCGCGCCGACGATCAGGAGGTCGCAATGCGCCCAGAGCTTCTCGTAAGCGTCGGGATCGGCCTCGTGGCTCGCCCGGCCAAGGCCCGCCGCGCGGCGGATCAGCGGCTCATAGACCTTTTCCCAGAAGGGCGCGGGCCACATGAAGGTCTTGTAGTAGAAGCCCGCCGAGAGAAAGGGGGAGAGAAGGCCGTTCACCGCGCCGATGTCGAAATCGAGCGAAGGCCAGCGGTTCTGGCTGGTGGAGGCGAGCCCTTCGATCAGTTCCACCATGGTGGCGCGGGTGTTGGCCTGCCGCCGGCCGCCGGAGCCGATCGTCACCAGGGCGTTGGGTTCGGCCGCGCCCGCCGTCACCGGGCCGCGCGGGCGGTGATATTTGAACGAGCGGCCCATCAGCAGCCGGTCGTTGGCGATCAGCGCCGAGGCCAGCGTGTCGCCGGGATGGCCCTGATAGGCGCGCCCGTCAAAGGTGAAGGCGATCTGGCGCGAGCGGTCGATCCGCCCGCCCTGGGGAAGCCGGCTGGCGCTCATCGCTCGCTCTCCGTGGTGGCGGCAGGGGCCGCGAGACGCAGCGAGGCGGCGTCCTCGACGCTCGATGTCTCATGGGTCGCCGTGTCGCGCGTCACCACCAACCAGCGGCGGCAGCCACTCGCATGGTGCCAATATTCGCGATAGGTGCCGCGTGGGTTCTCGCGCAGATAGACATGGGTGTACCACGCCTCTTCGCCGGCCTCCGGCGCGGGTCGGGCAAGGGCCGCGCCCCGGACGGTGAACTCTTCCCTCGGCCTTGCCCCGCAATGGGGGCAGCGGATCAGACTGGCCATGATGTCCTCAGTGAAGGTTCGGCTGGGCGCCCTGGCCCTTTTCGTCGATCGCATAGCCGCGCCGGAACCGATCCAGCCGGAAGGCCCGCGCCGTCTCGTGCGGCTCGCCCTTGGCGATCAGATGCGCGAAGCAGAAGCCGGAGGCGGGCGTCGCCTTGAAGCCGCCATAGCACCAGCCGGCATTGAGATAGAGATTGTCGATAGGGGTGCGGTCGATGATGGGCGAGCCGTCCATCGACATGTCCATGACGCCGCCCCAGGAGCGGAGCATCCGCACGCGCGACAGGGCCGGAATCATCGCGACGCCCGCTTCCGCCACATGCTCGACGGTGGCGAGATTGCCGCGCTGGGCATAGGAATTGTAGCCGTCGATATCGCCGCCGAAGACCAGCCCGCCCTTGTCGGACTGCGAGACGTAGAAATGGCCCGCGCCGAAGGTGACGACGCCGTCGATGAAGGGCTTCAGCCCTTCCGATACGAAGGCCTGGAGCACATGGCTTTCCAGCGGCAGCACCATGTCCACCATGGCGGCGGTGCGCGAGGAATGCCCGGCGGTGGCGAGCGCCAGCTTGCCCGCGCCGATGAAGCCCTTGCTGGTCTCGACGCCGACGACGCGCCCGTTCTCGCGCCGGATGCTGGTCACTTCGCAGTTCTGGATGACATCGACGCCCAGCGTGTCGGCCCCGCGCGCATAGCCCCAGGCGACCGCATCGTGGCGCACCGTGCCGCCGCGCGGCTGGAGGAGGCCGCCCTTGATGGGAAAGCGCGCATTGTGGAAGTCCAGAAACGGCAACTTGGCGCGCACGGCCTCGGCGTCCAGAAGCTCGGCATCCACCCCGTGCAGGCGCATGGCGTTGCCGCGCCTCGTATAGGCGTCGCGCTGCGCGTCGGAATGGAAAAGGTTGAGGACGCCGCGCTGCGAGACCATGGCGTTGTAGTTGAAGTCCTGCTCCAGCCCTTCCCAGAGCTTCATCGACAATTCGTAGAACGGGTTGTTGCCGGGCAGGAGATAGTTCGAGCGAATGATCGTGGTGTTGCGCCCGATATTGCCCGAGCCAAGCCAGCCCTTTTCCAGCACCGCGACATTGCGGATGCCGAAGGTCTTGGCGAGATAATAGGCGGTCGCGAGCCCATGCCCGCCGCCGCCCACGATCACCACGTCATACCGGGGCTGGGGCGCGGGGTCGCGCCACGCGGGCGTCCAGCGCGTGTTGCCGCGAAGGCCGTTCAGGAAGACGGAAAGGGCGGAATAGCGCATGGGCGGCCCCGGCAATGACTGACATTTGGGAGAGTGCCAGCGCAGGAGGCGGCTTGGCTTGCCTTATAAAGACACATCCTGATACGTCAGAGACATGAATGCGCTTCCTGACCCCTCCACCCCATCCACCGCTTCGGAGCGGATCGGCTTCCTGCTTCTGCCCGGCTTCGCGCTCATGTCCTTCGCCTCGGCGAGCGAGCCGTTTCGCGCCGCCAATATCCTGGCCGGACGCGCGCTCTATCGCACGGTGGCCTTCGCGGAAGGGGGCGGGCGCGTGCGCTCGTCCGGCGCGGCGGAACTGGAGGCCGTAGCGCTGCCGGCGCGCGACTGGGGGCTGGATATGCTCTTCGTCTGTGCCGGCGGCTCGCCGGAGGCGTGGCACCGGCCGGCCGTCCACGCCGCGCTGCGCCAGGCCGCGAGCGAGGGCGTGCGGCTCGGCGGCATTTCGGGCGGCTCCTTCGTGCTCGCGGCGGCAGGCCTCCTGCGGGGCCGGCGCTTCACCATCCACTGGGAACACGCGCCGGCGCTGCGCGAGGCCTTTCCCGATCTTTCGCCCGAGCAGGCGCGCTTCGTGATCGACCGCGACCGCCTGACCTGCGGCGGCGGTGTCGCGCCGCTCGACATGACCCATGCGCTGATCGCCGAGCGTATGGGCGCCGATTTCGCGCGGCGCGTCTCGGACTGGTTTCTCCACACCGAGATCGGCGCGGCGGCCGGGCCGCAGCGCGGCTCCCTGCCGGAGCGCTACGGCGTGCATCATCCCGCCCTCGTCGCGATCCTCGGCCAGATGGAGGCGAGCGTCGAAGCGCCGCTCAGCCGGCAGGCCATGGCGCGGCTGGTGGGCCTGTCCACGCGGCAGGTGGACCGCCTGTTTCGCGAGCATCGCGGCACGACCTTTGCGGCGGAGTATGGCCGGCTGCGGCTCGACCATGCCGCGCGCTTGCTTCGCGAAAGCCCGCTGTCGGTGGCCGAGATCGCGTTTGCCACCGGCTTTTCCAGCGCCAGCCATTTCTCGCGCCGCTTTCGCGAGGCCTTCGGCCGCAGCCCGGCCGAGACGCGCGCGGCCCATCGCCCAGCCTGACGCTTTTTCTGGACGCGGCCGCCCATCCCCTCCATGTGGGAGGGGAGCGAGTTGGAAAGGCGGGCGGATGGCGGGGTCGGACAGACGGGACGAAGGCGGGTCTTCGGAGACGATGCGCGTCGAGGCGGCGCCCGTCCTGGCGCAGGACCCCCATGCCGTGCGCGAGCCCCGGCAGAACAATCTGGAAATGGCGATCGGGCTGGAGGTGCGCGCGCGGCGCAAGGACCTCGGCATCACCGTGGCGGATCTTGCCAGCGCCACGGGCCTATCACCCGGCATGTTGTCCAAGATCGAGAACGGCAATATCTCGCCCTCGCTGACCAGCCTCCAGGCGCTGGCGCGCGCGCTGGGCCTGCCCATCACCGCCTTTTTCCGGCGCTACGAGGAGGTGCGCAACGCCGTGTTCGTACGCGCGGGCGAGGGGGTGGAACTGGAGCGACGCGGGACCCGCGCGGGCCATCAGTACAACCTCCTCGGCCATATCCACGAGAACACGAGCGGCGTCACGGTCGAGCCCTATCTCATCACGCTCACCACCGATTCCGACGTGTTCCCGACCTTCCAGCACGCCGGCATGGAGTTTCTCTACATGCTGGAGGGCGAGGTCGTGTACCGCCATGGCGACCAGCTCTTCCACATGCGTCCGGGCGACAGCCTGTTCTTCGACGCCGATGCACCGCACGGGCCGGAACAGCTCGTCACCCTGCCGAGCCGCTATCTCTCGATCATCGCCTATCCACAAAGCGCCGCCGCGCCCTGACGCCAGCAGGCTGCCTATGAAGAAGGCAATTGCCCAATATTTCTTCTGAGGAATTTTTTATTCCTCCTAGTTGATTCCCGTCCGCATCTTGGCTTACGTTCCGTCCAACGAATGACGGAGACCGGCCATGTGCGGCATCGTTGGATTGTTCCTGAAAGACCCGGCCCTGGAGCCCCAGCTCGGCGCTCTCCTGTCGGACATGTTGATCACCATGACCGATCGCGGGCCGGACTCCGCCGGCATCGCCATCTATGGCGGCGAGGCGGACGGGCAGGCCAAGCTCACCGTGCAGTCGCCCGAGCCCGCCAGCGATTTCGCCGGGCTTGAGGAGAAGCTGGCGGAGGTCTCCGGCGGCTCGGCCCGCGTCACCGTCAAGAGCACCCATGCCGTGATCACGGTGGCGGAGGACAGGCTGGAAGCCGTGCGCGAGGCGCTGGCGGCCATCTCCCCTTCGCTGCGCGTCATGGGCGCGGGCACCAGCGTCGAGATCTACAAGGAAGTCGGCCTGCCCAAGGATGTGGTGGCCCGCTTCGGCGTGTCTGAGATGCACGGCACGCACGGCATCGGCCACACCCGCATGGCGACGGAGTCGGCAGTCACGACCATGGGCGCGCACCCGTTCTCGACCGGGGCCGACCAGTGCCTCGTGCACAATGGCTCGCTCTCCAACCACAACAATCTGCGCCGCGAGCTGGTGAAGAAGGGGATGCGCTTCGAGACGACGAACGATTCCGAGGTCGCCGCCGCCTATCTCACCGCCGAGATGGAGACGGGCAAGGATCTGGGCGAAGCGCTGACCGGCGCGCTCGACGACCTCGACGGGTTCTTCACCTTCGTGGTCGGCACGAAATCGGGCTTCGGCGTGTTGCGCGATCCCATCGCCTGCAAGCCTGCCGTGATGGCCGAGACCGATCAATATGTCGCCTTCGGCTCGGAATACCGCGCGCTCGTGAACCTGCCGGGCATCGAGACAGCCCGCGTCTGGGAGCCCGAGCCCTCCACCGTCTATTTCTGGGATCACGACAAGGCCGCCGCCTGAGGCGCGCCCGTTCCAGGCTTTTGTTTTTCGCATTGTCCGGGCGCGAAAGCCGACCCGGCTTTCGCTGGAAATGCTCTAGCTCCATCGAAGGATCATTCCATGCCCGTCTTCGACTTGGCTGTCACGCCGCTGCGTGAGCTGAACCAGGCGCTCCATGCCGTTCCGGCCGGCACCAACGACACGGCGTTCGAGGTGGTGAACCCGCGCGGCGCGCATTCCGTGGCGGTCGGCATCGACAGCCCGCTCGCCGTGCAGGTGAAGGGCTCGGTCGGCTATTACTGCGCCGGCATGAACGACGGCGGCACCGTCACCGTCGAGGGCTCGGCCGGGCCGGGCGTCGCCGAGAACATGATGTCGGGCACGGTCGTGATCGAGGGCGACGCCTCGCAATATGCCGGCGCGACCGGCCGCGGCGGGCTTCTCGTCATCAAGGGCAATGCGGCGTCCCGCTGCGGCATCTCGATGAAGGGCATCGACATCGTGGTGCACGGCTCGATCGGCCACATGTCGGCCTTCATGGCGCAGTCCGGCAATCTCGTGGTGCTGGGCGATGCCGGCGACGCGCTCGGCGACTCTCTCTACGAGGCGCGCCTTTTCGTGCGCGGCTCGGTGAAGAGCCTGGGCGCGGACTGCATCGAGAAGGAGATGCGGCCCGAGCATCTGGACGCTCTCGGCGAGCTTCTCGCCAAGGCCGGCGTCGAGGGCGTCTCGCCCTCCGAGTTCAAGCGCTACGGCTCGGCCCGCACGCTCTACACGTTCAACATCGACAACGCCGACGCGTATTGAGGCGGGAAGACGGACCGATGAGCTATCAGAACCCTCCCATGCCGCCGAAGAAGTCGGCGACCTTCGACGACCACACGATGGCGGAAATCCGCCGCGCGGCGGCGACCGGCATCTACGACATCCGGGGCGGCGGCACCAAGCGCAAGGTGCCCCATTTCGACGACCTCCTGTTTCTGGGCGCGTCGATTTCGCGCTATCCGCTGGAGGGGTATCGCGAGAAGTGCGACACCTCCGTCACGCTCGGCACGCGCTACGCCAAGAAGCCGATCCATCTGAAAATCCCGATCACCATCGCGGGCATGAGCTTCGGCGCGCTGTCCGGCCCCGCCAAGGAGGCGCTGGGGCGCGGCGCGACCATGGCCGGCACCTCGACCACGACGGGCGATGGCGGCATGACCGACGAGGAGCGCGGCCATAGCCAGACGCTGGTCTACCAGTATCTCCCCTCCCGCTACGGCATGAACCCCAAGGACCTGCGCCGGGCCGATGCGATCGAGGTCGTGGTCGGGCAGGGGGCCAAGCCCGGCGGCGGCGGCATGTTGCTCGGCCAGAAGATCAGCCCCCGTGTCGCTAAGATGCGCAACCTGCCCGAAGGGATCGACCAGCGCTCGGCCTGCCGCCATCCGGACTGGACGGGGCCGGACGATCTGGAAATCAAGATCCTGGAGCTGCGCGAGATCACGGACTGGGAAAAGCCGATCTACGTCAAGGTCGGCGGTTCGCGGCCCTATTACGACACCGCGCTCGCCGTGAAAGCCGGGGCCGATGTCGTGGTGCTGGACGGCATGCAGGGTGGCACGGCGGCGACGCAGGACGTCTTCATCGAGAATGTCGGCATGCCGACGCTCGCCTGCATCCGCCCCGCCGTTCAGGCGCTTCAGGATCTGGGAATGCATCGCAAGGTGCAGCTCATCGTCTCGGGCGGCATCCGCTCGGGCGCCGATGTCGCCAAGGCGCTGGCGCTCGGGGCCGACGCTGTTGCCATCGGCACGGCGGCGCTGGTCGCCATCGGCGACAACGACCCGAAATGGGAAGCCGAGTATCAGGCGCTCGGCACCACGGCGGGCGCTTATGACGACTGGCACGAGGGCAAGGACCCTGCCGGCATCACCACGCAGGACCCCGAGCTGATGAAGCGGGTGGACCCCGCGCTCGCGGGAAGGCGGCTCGCGAACTATCTCAAGGTCATGACGCTGGAGGCGCAGACCATCGCGCGCGCCTGCGGCCACAACCATCTGCACAATCTCGAACCCGAAGACCTCGTGGCGCTGACCATCGAGGCCGCCGCCATGGCGCAGGTGCCCATCGCCGGCACGGGCTGGATTCCCGGCAAGGGCTTCTGAAACCTTTTGGGAAACACGCCGGCGGACCAACCCGACCGGCCTTCCCCACAGGCTCCGACAGTCACGACCACACGACCGGCGCGTCTGGAGGAGAGCGCGCCGGTCCTTCTCCCCAACATGGCCCCATCCTTTCGATCCGCAACCGTCCAAGGGTTCCGCGATGACCGTCGATCTCTCCGCCTATGCCGCCGAGCGCGGTATCCGCTATTTCATGATCTCCTATACCGATCTCTTCGGCGGGCAGCGGGCCAAGCTGGTGCCGGCACAGGCCATCGGCGACATGGCGCGCGACGGCGCGGGCTTTGCGGGCTTTGCCACCTGGCTCGACCTGACGCCCGCCCATCCCGATCTCTTCGCCGTGCCGGACGCCTCGGCGGTCATGCAGCTTCCCTGGAAACCCGATGTGGCCTGGGTCGCGGCCGACTGTATGATGGACGACAAGCCTGTCGATCAGGCCCCGCGCGTTCTTCTCAAGCGTCTGATCGAGGAAGCGGCCTCGGAAGGGTTGCGGGTGAAGACCGGCGTCGAGCCGGAATTCTTCCTCGTGACGCCCGACGGCCAGCAGATTTCGGACGCCTATGACGCGGCCGAGAAGCCCTGCTACGACCAGCAGGCGCTGATGCGCCGCTTCGACGCCATCGCCGAAATCTGCGACGGAATGCTGGAACTCGGCTGGAAGCCCTATCAGAACGACCATGAGGACGCGAACGGCCAGTTCGAGATGAACTGGGAATATGACGATGCGCTGAAAACCGCCGACAAGCATTCCTTCTTTAAGTTCATGACCAAGTCGGTGGCCGAGAAGCACGGGCTGCGCGCGACCTTCATGCCCAAGCCCTTCAAGGGCCTGACCGGCAATGGCTGCCATTGCCATATCTCGGTCTGGAACCTGGAGGGCACGCGGAACGCCTTCGCCGACAAGACCATGCCCTTCGCCCTGTCGGAGCAGGGCCGGCACTTCCTCGGCGGTATCATGAAGCACGCCTCGGCGCTGGCGGCGATCACCAATCCGACCGTCAATTCCTACAAGCGCATCAACGCGCCGCGCACCATCTCGGGCGCGACCTGGGCGCCCAACTCGGTCACCTGGACCGGCAACAACCGCACCCATATGGTGCGCGTACCCGGACCGGGGCGCTTCGAGCTGCGCCTACCGGACGGAGCGGTGAATCCTTATCTGCTTCAGGCCATCATCATCGCCGCCGGGCTCGACGGCATCCGCACCAAGGCCGATCCCGGCCCGCATCGCGACATCGACATGTATCGCGAGGGCCATACGATCACGGACGCGCCCCGCCTGCCGCTCAACCTTCTCGACGCGCTTCGCGATTACGAAAAGGACGACGGTCTGCAGGCGGCGATGGGCCGCGAATTCTCCTCGGCTTATCTCACCCTCAAGCGCCGCGAATGGGACAGCTATTGCAGCCAGTTCACGGCCTGGGAGCACGAGACGACGCTCGACGTCTGAGCCGTTCCGCTCGCCCTGATGGAGATCCGGCGATGAGCCAATACATCCTGACCGTGACCTGCCGCTCCACGCGCGGCATCGTCGCGGCCATATCGACGCATCTGGCGGCCAAGGGCTGCAATATCGTCGATTCCGCGCAGTTCGACGATCTCGACACCGGCCGCTTCTTCATGCGCGTCGGCTTCAACTCGGAAGAGGGGGCGGACCTCGCCGGCGTCGAGGCGGGCTTTGCCGAGATCGCGGCACCCTTCGCCATGACCTACGCTTTCCATGACGCCGCGCAGCGCATGAAGGTGCTGCTCATGGTCTCTCGCTTCGGCCATTGCCTCAACGACATTCTCTACCGCTGGCGCATCGGCGCGCTGCCGATCGACATTGTCGGCGTCGTCTCCAACCATCTCGACTATCAGAAGCTCGTGGTGAACCACGACATTCCCTTCCACCACGTGCCGGTGACCAAGGCCAACAAGCCCGAGGCCGAGGCGCGCATTCTCCAAATCGCGGAGGAGGCGGGCACCGAACTGATCGTGCTCGCGCGCTATATGCAGGTGTTGTCGGACGCGATGTGCCAAAGCATGTCGGGGCGCATCATCAACATTCACCACTCGTTCCTGCCGAGCTTCAAGGGCGCCAACCCCTACAAGCAGGCCTATGAGCGCGGCGTGAAGCTGATTGGCGCGACGGCGCATTACGTGACCGCCGATCTCGACGAAGGGCCGATCATCGAGCAGGACGTGGCGCGCATCACCCATGCGCAATCCTCGGCCGATTACGTGACCATCGGCCGGGACGTGGAAGCGCAGGTCCTTTCGCGCGCGATCCACGCCCATATCCACCACCGCGTCTTCCCCAATGGCGATCGCACGGTGGTCTTCCCGGCGTCTCCCGGCGGCTACGCTTCGGAGCGCATGGGCTGAACGCTCGCGGCGAGCCTCCCGATCAGTCGCCCTGCCGCGCCAGAAGCGCCTGGGCGATGCGCGAGGCTTCGGCGACATGGGTGGCGGCGGCATTCGCGGCGCGCTCCTTATCCCGCGCGCGAATGGCGGCGATCATGCGCGCCATCTGCTCCGGCCCCTCGACATCGCGGCGCTCGGTCTTGATGGTCAGCGAGCGCAGATGGTTGATGCGCGCCGTCAGAGAGCTGACGATGCTCCAGGCGACATCGCAGCCCGCCTCCTCGAAGAGGATGCGGTAAAATTCGCTGGTCTCGGCGAGAACCTGCCGCCCGTCCCGCACGCCATAGGCGGCCTTGATGCGCCCGAGAACGACCTCCAGCCGGTCGGCGGCCTCCGGCCCCTTGCGCTCGGCGCAGGTACCAGCCGCCAGCGCTTCCAGCGCGCCGCGAATGTCGTAGATCTGCCGCGCCTCGTCCAGCGTCGTCTCGGCGACGATCGGCCCCTTCTGCGGCAGAATCGACACCAGCCCTTCCGATTCCAGATGGCGCAGCACCTCGCGCACGATCGTGCGGCTGACGCCCAGCTGCTCGCACAGGTCGCGCTCCACCAGCCGCTCGCCGGGCTTGAAATAGCGCTCCAGAATGGATTCGCGCATCTTCTCCAGCGTCAGCTCGCGCAGCGTGCGTTGCGGGCGCTCGACGCGCAGGCGCGTGCGGCGCGGGTCGGGGGCCGTGGAGCTTGCCACTGTCATGCTCGTTCCGTTTCCTGTCGATGTCCCGATCTGTCTCTATCAGCAGAAGACATGCGTGGCGTGTGGATCGAAGCCAAGCCACACCGTATCGCCTTTCGACAGGCCGCTGATCGCCTCGTGGCCGAAGGGCAGGCGCACCGACACCGTTTCACCCCAGCTCGTGCGCGCCGCGACATGAACGTTCGAGCCTAGAAACGTCATGTCGTCCACCCGCACGGGGAGCGTGCGCGCGTCCTCCGGCTCGCGGCGATGGAGATGCAGGCGCTCGGGGCGCAGAAGCAGCGAGCCCTTGTTCTGCCGGCCGCCGCCGCCGTGAACGGGCACGCCCGGCACGACGAGATCGGGGCCGAGGCGAACATCCGCCACATGCCCGTCGGACGCGAGCACCGCACAGGACAGAAAATCGCTGTCGCCGATGAACTCGGCGACGAAGCGCGTCGCGGGCTCGGCATAGAGCTGCGACCCCGTGCCGACCTGATCGATCACGCCTTTCGAGAAGACGGCGATGCGATCGGACATGCGCAGCGCCTCTTCCTGATCGTGCGTGACATAGAGGATCGTCACTTCCGTTTCCTGGTGGATGCGACGGATCTCGTGCTGGATTTCCTCGCGCAGCTTCTTGTCGAGCGCCGAGAGCGGCTCGTCCATCAGAAGCACCGGCGGATCGTAGGCGAGCGCGCGGGCCAGCGCCACGCGCTGCTGCTGGCCGCCCGACATCTGCGCGGGCTTGCGATCCTCGAAGCCTTCGAGCCGGACGAGGCGCAGCATCTCGCGCACCTTGGCGTCGATCTCGGCCTTGGAGCGCCGGCGCACCTTCAGGGGGAAGGCGATGTTCTCGCCGACCGTCAGGTGGGGAAACAGCGTGTAGCGCTGGAACACCATGCCGATCTGACGCAGATGCGAGGGCGTGGAGAGAAGCGACTGACCGTTCAGGAGAATGTCGCCCGAGCTGGGCGACTCGAAACCGGCGAGGATGTAGAGCGTGGTGGACTTGCCCGAGCCCGAAGGGCCGAGAAAGGTCATGAACTCGCCGCGACGGATATCGAGATCGACATTCTGGACGGCGATCAGCTTGCCATATTCCTTGCGGATGCCACGGATTTGCAGGAACGGATCGCTCACGACTTGAATCCTTTTCGCACCAGGGCGGCGAGCACCATAAGGGCGATGGTGAAGAGGACGAGCAGCGTCGAGGCGCTGGCGATGACCGGCGTCAGGTCCTGGCGAAGCACGGTCCAGATGCGCACGGGCAGGGTCTGGAGCGTCGGGCTCGCCATGAAGATCGCCAGAACCACTTCGTCCCATGAGGTCAGGAAGGAAAAGATCGCCGCCGAGAAGAGCCCGTGCCCGATCGAGGGCAGCGTGATGCGGATCTTGGCCTCCAGCGGGCTCGCGCCGCACAGCACGGCCGCATCCTCGATCGACTTGTCGAAACCCTCCAGCGCGTTGGTGATCGCGAGGATCGAGAAGGGCAGGGCGACCACGAGATGGGCGATCACGAAGCCCGTCACCGTTCCGTTCAGCCCGACGCGCAGGAAGAACGCGTAGAGCGCCACCGCCAGCACCACGACGGGCAGGATCATCGGCGTCAGGAACAGGGCTTTGAGCGCCTCGCGCCCCCGGAACCGGCCGCGTACCAGCGCGAAGGAGGCGCAGAGCCCGATGCCGACCGAGAAGAGCGTGACGAGACAGGCGATCTGGAAGCTGACCCAGGCCGATTCCAGCCAGCGCGGATCGGCGAAGAACTCGGCGTACCAGCGCAGCGTCCACGAGGGCGGGGGGAAGATCAGCCATTGCGACGAGCCGAAGGAGAGCGCCGCGATGAAGAGGATCGGCAGGAGCAGGAAAGCCGTCGTCAGAAGCGTGATCGCGATCAGGACATAGCGCCACCAGCCGAGGCGTTCGAAATGCAGAAGCATGTCAGCGCCCTCCCATTTCGGACGTGCCGAAGAGCTTGAGCTGCAACGCGTAGAGCGCCAGCGTCACGACGAGGAGCACGAAGGCCGCCGCGCTGCCCATGCCCCAGTTGACGAGCGACTGGACGAACTGGGCGACGAGTTCGGCGAGCATCATGTTGGACGTGCCGCCGAGCAGCGCGGGCGTGACGAAATAGCCGAGCGACATGACGAAGACCATGAGCGCGCCCGCCGCCATGCCGGGCGCGGCCAACGGCACGAGAACGCGCCAGAGGCACTGCCAGCGCGTCGCCCCACAGAGCGCCGCCGCCTGGAGGATGGCCGGGTCGATGCGCCGGATGACGCCGTAGAGCGGCAGGATGATGAAGGGCAGCATGATATAGACCATGCCGATCGTGACACCGACGAGATTGTTCACGAGGGTCAACGGCTGGCTGATGATCTCGAGATTCATCAAGGTCTTGTTGATGATGCCGGTGCGCTGGAGAAGCACCATCCAGGCATAGGTGCGGGCCAGGAGATTGGTCCACATCGACAGGAGCAGAATGGCGAAGACGATGCGCGACCAGCTCGGCGGCATGATGGCGAGCGACCAGGCCACCGGAAAACCGATCAGGACGGCGAGCGCGGTCACGAGGCCGGACACGGTGAACGTGTTCAGGAAGACGCGCAGATAGGTCTGGGAGCCCAGCAGCGTCTCATAGTTCTGAAGGCCCGGTTGGGGTTCGAGAACGCTGCGCAGAAGCAGCGACACCACGGGTACGACGAAGAAGACGAAGAGAAGCAGCAGCGCCGGGACCGCCGGGCCGAGCCCGGCAGGCAGCCAGCGCCGCCGCTGCGGGCGCGCGATCAGGGCCGGACTGTTGGTGAGATGGGACATGGTCACTCGCCCTTCTGGGTCAGGGGCAGGGGAGGGCAGGACAAGCGCGGGCGAGGCGGCGCGCGGGGGCCGCCTCGATCCGCCGCCCCTTACTGGGCCTGCCAGGCGTACCAGCGGGTGCCGATCTCGTCGCGGTGCTGCGCCCAATAGGTCATGTCGGCATTGACCTGGCTCGCCTTCTGCTGGTCCGGCAGGGTCTTGGCGACGGCGGGGTCCATCAGCGCGGGGGAGCCGGTGTTGGTCGGAGCGTATCCCGTCAGCGCCGCCATCTGGGCCTGCGCCTCCGGCGAGGTCGCGAAGGCGATGAACTTCATCGCGTTCTCCTTGTTCTTCGTGCCCTTGGGCACGACGAGGGCGTCGGCGGCGGTGATATTGCCGTCCCAGGAGGTCTCGACGGGCACGCCGTCATGGGCGAGCGCGGTCAGGCGTCCGTTCCAGAAGGAGCCGTAGGGCGCTTCGGCGGAGGCCAGAAGCTGCTGCGACTGCGCCCCGCCCGACCACCAGATGATATCCGACTTGATCGTGTCGAGCTTCTTGAAGGCGCGGTCGAGGTCGAGCGGATAGAGCTTGTCGGCGGGTACGCCGTCGGCCAGAAGCGCCGCCTCGATCACGCCGGGGGCGGACCATTTGTAGAAGGTCCGCTTGCCCGGGAACTTGGCGGTGTCGAAGAGGTCCGCCCAGGTCTTGGGGCAGGCGGCGACCGCGCCCGAATTGCAGCCGATCACGAAGGAATAATAGAAGGAGCCGACCGAATGGTCGGTGACGAAGCGCGGGTCGAGCTTGGTCTTGTCGATCACGCCGAAGTCCAGCGGCTCCAGAAGCCCCTGCTGGCCCGCTTGCACGGCATAGTCGCCCTCGACATCCACCACATCCCAGGTGACGCCCTTGGCCTCCACCATGGCCTTCAGCTTGCCGTAGTCGGTCGGCCCGTCCATCAGGACGTTGACGCCGGCCTTGGCCGCGAAAGGATCGGCCCAAGCCGCCTTCTGCGCGTCCTGCGTCGTGCCGCCCCAACTGGTGAAGACCATGTCGGCGGCAGACGCCGGCAGGGCGACGACGATCGGCGCTGCGGCGGCGAGAAGCGCCGAGAGAAGGAATGCGCGTTTCATGAGATCTGTGCTCCGAGGGTTCGAGGGGCTGTCACGGCCTGCATTCCATCGGCGCGCCTTCGCGGCGCGCCGGTCCTCCCTAGCCCCGGTCCGGGGCCGATCCGTTGGAGCCCGTTCGACGACCCGTTCGGGTCGGCCCAGCGGGTCCTTTTCGCCCCCGTTTCGTTGCCAATGTCAGTCGATGCTCCCGGCATCGACTGCGTTTGGCGCCTCACGGGGACAAAAATTCCCTCGCCGGCCCTCCGCCGACGGGTTGTCGAACGGGCTCTCAGCGCATCACGAACGGGTCCGGGATCGGATCGTCCGAGGTGCGCAGCCAGACGGTTTTCGTCCTTGTGTAGTCGAGCGCGGCGGCGAGCCCGCCTTCGCGCCCGTGGCCGGACCGCTTGAAGCCGCCGAAGGGCGCGATGGGCGAGACGGCGCGGTACGTGTTGATCCAAACGACGCCCGAGCGGATGGCGCGCGACACGCGATGCGCCCGCGTCAGGCTGGTGGTGAAGATGCCGGCTGCGAGGCCGAAGGCAGTGTCGTTGGCGAGACGGATCGCCTCCGCCTCGTTCTCGAAAGAGACGACCGAGAGGACGGGGCCGAAGAACTCTTCCGCCAGCGAGGGCGAGGCCGCGCCGTCGCAGTCGAGAATGGTGGGCGGGTAGAACCAGCCCGCGCCGTCCGGCACACGCCCGCCCGTTACGAGCGTCGCGCCCGCCTGGAGCGAGCGATCCACCAGCCCCTGGATATGCTCGCGCTGGCGCAGCGTGCAGAGCGGGCCGACCTCCGTCGCGCGGTCGAGCGGCGCGCCGATGGCGACGCGCTCGGCCTTCTCGGTCAGGAGCGCCAGCATCCGCTCCTTGGCGGCGCGCTCCACCAGAAGGCGCGAGCCCGCGACGCAGCTTTGACCCGTGGCGGCGAAGATGGCGGCGACCTGCGCATTGGCCGCGCTTTCGAGATCGGCGTCGGCAAAGACGACGAAAGGCGACTTGCCGCCCAGCTCCAGCGAGGTGGAGGCGAGGTTCTCGGCCGAGCCGCGCACGATATGGCGCGCCGTTTCCGGCCCGCCCGTGAAGGCGACATGGGCGACGAGCGGATGGCGCGCCAGTGCCGAGCCGCAGGCCAGGCCGAAGCCGGTGATGATATTGACGACGCCCGGCGGAAAGCCGGCTTCGTGGACGAGCCGGGCGAATTCCAGAAGCGGGGCCGGCCCGTCCTCGGAGGCCTTGACCACGAGCGTGCAGCCCGCCGCCAGCGCCGGGCCGAGCTTGACGGCGGCCAGGAAGAGCTGGCTGTTCCACGGCACGATGGCGGCGACGACGCCCACCGGCTCGCGCCGCGTCCAGACCTCCATATCGGGCTTGTCGATCGGCAGGACCGCGCCTTCGATCTTGTCGGCCAGCCCCGCGTAATAGCGGTAATAATCCGCGACATAGGCGATCTGCGCCGATGTCTCGCGGATGATCTTGCCGGTGTCGCGCGTTTCCAGCTCGGCCAGAACCTGCGCATTCTCAGCCACGAGATCGGCGAGGCGGTAGAGAAGCTTACCGCGCGCGCTCGGCGTGAGGCGAGGCCATTCGCCTTCCCACAGCGCCCGGTCGGCCGCGCGCACCGCGCGGTCCACATCGCCCTCGCGCGCTTCGGGCATCTCGGCCCAGGGCGCGCCGGTGGCGGGGTCGAGGCTTTCGAACCGCGCCTCGCCGTCCGTGAAAGCGCCGTCGATATAGGACTGGAAGCTTCGCATCGGATCAGGCTCCGAAGGCCGGCATGACCTCGGCGATGAAGCGTTCGAGCGAGGCTTTCTTGCGCTCGAAGCTCATGCCGGTGTCGATCCAGAAGGAATATTCGTCGTATCCCATGGCCTCGTAGGCCTTGATGCGCTCGATCACCTCGCCGGACTCGCCCACCACATTGTTGCGCCGCATGGCTTCGGCCGAGATCATCGGATTGGCGAGGAGTTCCTCGGGCGACAGGCGCTCGATCAAGCCCTGATGGACGGGCCGCTCGTTCTTGAACCAGGCGAAGAAGTAGTTGTAATAGACCGACAGCTCGCGCGCGGCCTCGGCGACATCGGCCTCGTCCGAGCCGACATAGGTGTGGCGCAGGAGCATGATCTTCGGCCGCGCTTTCTCCGGGTGCGCCGCGCAGGCCGCCTCGAACCGCTCCATCAGCGTGCGCGTTTCGCCATCGTCCTGCCAGAGGGGCGTCACCTGCACATTGCAATCGTTGGCGACGGCGAATTCATGGCTGTTGGGATCGCGCGCCGCCACCCAGATCGGCGGCCCGCCGGCCTGCACGGGCTTCGGCGCCGATGTCGTGGACGGGAAGGTCCAGAACTCGCCTTCATGGGCATAGTCGCCAGCCCAGATGTTCTTCACCGCCGGGATCAGCTCGCGCATCCGCTGGCCCGCGCCCCAGGCGTCGAGGCCGGGGTGCAGCCGCTCGTATTCGTAGGAATAGGCCCCGCGCGCGATGCCGAGGTCGAGCCGCCCGCGCGTGATGAGATCGGTCATCGCCGCTTCACCCGCCAGCTTGATCGGGTGCCAAAAGGGCGCGATCACCGTGCCCGTGCCGAGCCGCGCCTGTTTCACGCGCGAGGCGAGATCGGCGATGGTCACGAACGGGTTCGGCGCGATGGTGAAATCCATGCCGTGATGCTCGCCGGTCCAGATGGCGTGCATCCCGCCCCGGTCGGCGATCTCGCAAAGCTGGAGAAACTCCTCGTAGAGGTCTTCCTGCCGCTGGCCCGCGTCGAGGCGCTCCATATGGACGAAAAGGGAGAACTTCATGGGGTCAGGCCTTTCGTGCCAGCGGATGAACCTGGCCGGCGGTCTCGTTGCCGACATAGACGCCGAAATTGCCGAGCGCCCGCTCGGAGACGAAGCGCCTGAGAATGTCGGCGGCGTGGGTCGTTGCGAGCCGGTCCATCGGCAATGCGTCCAAGGGGAAGAAGCGGCCCGTCTTCGGCTCGCCCGCTTCCGCGACGGAGCGATAGACGATGTTCTGACGCCGCCCCGCCCGGTCCTCGAACACCGAGAAGAGATAACCGGCCGCGATCTCCAGCCCGAGCCGTTCGGAGAGATCGGCCTCGATCGCGGTCACCGGATCGCGCTCGCCGAGCATCGTGCCGGGAAGGGCGAAACGCCCATCCGCTTCGGACACCAGCAGGATCTCGCCGGCGCGCTCCACCACGGCCGAGACGATCGTCTCCTCGTTCGTGGCGGCTCTTGCGGCCTTGGCTTCGAGCGAGGGCGTAAAATATCCGCCCCTGACATAGCCGAGCCCGTTGCGGCCGGAATTCTCGAAGCCGCCGACGCGCCCGATCAGGATGGCATGGTCGCCCGCGTCCACGATCCGGTCCGTTGTGCAGTCGAACCACGCCGCCGCCGCCGGGAAGACCGGGGAGCCCACCGGCCCGTCGCGCCAGTCCACCGCCGAGAACCGATCCTCGACCGGCCGCGCGAAGGTGTTGGAGACGTCCTTCTGATCTTCGGCGAGGATATTGACCGCGAAGCCCGACGCGCCCGTGACATGGGCATAGTTGCGCGAGGTCTTGGCGAGGCACACCAGAAGCAGAGGCGGATCGAGCGAGACGGAGGCGAAGGAATTGGCGGTGAAGCCGATCGGGCCGCCCTCAGCGGTTCGGGTGGTGACGACGGTGACGCCGGTGGCGAAGGCGCCGAAGGCGTCGCGCAGGGCGCGGGGGTCGAAAGAGGTCATGCCGTTTCCTCCGGGGAGTTCGTCAGCGTCGCAACCAGTCCGATAGAAGCCGGTTCACCTCGTCCGGCGCGGTGAGGTTCACCATATGGCGGTGGCCCTCGATGATAGCGGCCTCGCCCTTGGGCGCGGCCTCGGCCATGGCCCGGCTCATGGCCGGCGTGGAATTGGGGTCGCCGTCGCCCGTCACGAAGAGGGCGGGGCATTCGATATCGGGCCAGGTATCGGCATAGGTCGCGTCGCCGCCGGCAAAGGCGGCATAGGCCGTGGCGTAGCCGGCCGGGTCCACGCGGCTGAGCCAGCCGCGCGTCAGGCGGTAGGCGGGTTCATGCTCCGCGCCTTCGCCGAACCAGCGCCGGAGCGGCCCGTCGAAATCCACCGCCCCGCCCGCGGCGATCTCGGCCGCGCGAGCGAGAACGGCGGCGCGCGCTTCCGGCGAGCGGCGATACACGCCGTTGAGCAACGCGACGCGGGCGATGCGCGGGCCGAAGCGCGCAGCCGAGCCGCCGGCGATCAGCGCGCCCATGGAATGACCGGCGAGATTGACCCGGTCCAACGCCAGTTCATCGAACGTCCGGCCGAGCCAGTCCACGAAGACCTCGAGCGGCGCTCCCGGCGGCAGGGGCGCGCTCTCGCCGTGCCCCGGCATGTCCAGCGCGATGACGCGGTGCGTGCGCGACAGGGCCTCGATCTGCGGGCCCCAGGCGTCCAGCCGCATCCCCACGCCATGCACGAGGACGAGCGGCTCGCCCGAGCCGGCCTCGTGGAAAGCGGTGCCGCCCGCCGTCCTAGACCGCTGCGGGGTTGGCGACATCGTGGCCCAGATCCTTGAGGTCCTGATAACGGTCGCCGATGCGGTGGTGCGGACGCCCGCCCACGGACGCACCGAGCGCGACGAGAATTTCGTTCGCCGCCGGTGCGTCGGGCACCGAGGTCTGGATGGTCAGGTAATGGGAGCGGCGGCCCTCGTCGTTCTTGTCCATGAGAGGGATCATGACGGGCGCGTTGGCGGGCCCTCGGGTGTTGCAGAAGGCAAGATAGGATTTCGCGCCGACCGCCTGCCGGTAATGATTGCCGAAACGCAGCGTGTGGATCAGTGCCGAAGCGTGCTCGATCTCGCCGTCGAGCCCGACCACGGCCGACTTGCCATAGGCCTCCACCGCCTCGCCCGAGCCGACGGCCTCAAGGATCATCCGCGTCAGAAGCTCGCCCAGGATCGGCGCGCCGGCATGGATCTCGGGCTTCAGATCTTCCACGAAGCCGCGCCCGGCCCAAGGGTTCCGCACCACTGCGATGGCGGTGAAGAGCTTGAGCGGAACCGGCGCCGCCTTGCCGCCCTCGACCAGGGTCGTCTCGACCTGCAGCAGCGTTTTGCGAATGTCCATCTCAGGAAGCCTTCTCGACCTTCAAAACGTACCGTATCATGGTATACCAAAATACGATCTGTCAATCGCCCGTTGCAACGTGGTTCGTGGCGATCCGAAGGAAGGGGCCGGACGTCTTCATTCGACCTCTTGAAGGGCGCCGTCGCAAACGCGGTCAGGGTGTTGCGAGCCTATGTGCCCTGGGCGGAAGCGGCCGAGGATTCGGGGGGGTCTCGGTCCACAGGAAACCGACGCCAAATAGCACCAGGGAGGCCGACACCGATCATCGACGAGCCCTCGACGTCGTCCACGCGCAGGCGCCACCTGCTGCCAGCCCTGGTACGAGTCGCGCAGCCTCGGAACCGATATCGCAAGCGGAACCAGAGAGAGCGACGCGCTGGCCACCGCCGACGAGGACGGCCAGCGTCTGCTCGCGATTCCCGGTATTCGACTGCTTGTGGCCACGGCGCTCGTCGCGGCCGTGGCTGTTGGCGTTGAGTTCAAGGGGGCGGTGACATCGCTGCCTGGCGCAGCCTCGTTTCACGCCAGCATCCCAAAGGCGGTTCATCGCCTCTGCCTGGCATGTCCGGGCGCGGCATCAGCCATCTGCGGCGTTTGTCTGTTCACGGAGGGAGGTCTGCGAGAGCGACAAAAGAGAGGCTCCGTCCGTGACTCGATCCGCTCCAGACGCGCGCACGAGACTCTCGTTCGGGCAGACGATGAAAGCAACCGCCCTTCCTAGGCGTCCTCCAAGACGAACGCAGTCTGCGCCTCCCGTGAAAATCGCCGTCTTCACCGACTTTTCCGCGTCCCGCCGCCGGGATCACAAGTGGAAGACTCCAGCTCGAAGCGATCCGATCTTCTGAAGACCCGTCGATCGCGAGCCCCACCTTTGTCGGCGGGGCTCGCGCATGGCTCCCCGATCAGCCGAACACGGCCGTCAGCGCACCGTCGATGGCGGCGGTGATGGCGTCGATCTCGGCGGCGCTGACCACCAGCGCCGGGGCAAGGCAGAGCGTGTTGTTGAGGCCGGGGATCGAGCGGTTCGACGCGCCGATCATTACCCCGCGCGCACCCGCTTCCGCGATGACGCGCGCCACGCTCTTCTCGTCCACCGGCTCCTTGGTCGCGCGATCCTTCACCAGCTCCGCGCCCTGGAACAGGCCGAGCCCGCGCACATCCCCGATGACAGCGTGCTTCTCTTTCAAAGCTTCGAGATTGCCGCGCAGCCGCGCACCCATGGCGAGGCAGTTGTCGAGCAGTCCCTCGTCCTCGATGATGCGCATGTTTTCCAGCGCCGCCGTCGGACCCGCCGTGCAGCCCCCGAAGGTCGAGATGTCCCGGAAATGGGCCATCGGATCGGCGTCGTCCTTGAACTTCTCGAACACGGCCTCGGTCGTCACCGTGCAGGAGATCGCCGCGTAGCCGGACGCCACGCCCTTGGCCATGGTCACGAAATCAGGCTGGACGCCGAAATTCTGGTAGCCGAACCAGGTGCCGGTGCGCCCGAGGCCGCAGACCACCTCATCGATATGCAGGAGAATGTCGTACTTGCGGCAGATCTCCTGAACGCGCGGCCAGTAGCCCTCGGGCGGCACGATGACGCCGCCCCCGGCGGTCACGGGTTCGAGGCACAGAAGGCCGATCGTGTCCGGCCCCTCGCGCAGGATCACCTCCTCGATGGCGTCGGCCGCCCGCTCGCCATAGTTCTCGACATCCCACTGCTTCCGGTATTCCAGGCAATGCGGAACCATGACGAAGCCGTCCGGGTAGGGTCCGTACATGGCGGCGCGCTGCAACTGGCCGG
>NZ_BBWS01000040.1:0-26798 GCF_001463925.1 Aureimonas sp. N4
TGGCGTTCATGAGGGCGGTCCTGAAACGGGAGGAGAAGGGCGCTGCGTCAGTGCATGAAGTCGGGTTCGGAGCGGGTAAGCTGGCGTTTGACGCTATCGAGATGCAGCCGCGCGCTCTCGGGATCGCCTTCGCGCATCTGGCGATAGGCGCGCTCGGCGATATCCGGCGCGATGGGCTTGAGCGGGCGGCCGAGGGACATGGCCTTCACCTGCGCTTCTGCGGCGCGCTCCAGATAATAGAGATCGTCGAAGGCCTCGGCGATGGTCGGCCCCAGCACCATCACGCCATGGTTCTTCATGAAGACGATGTCGGCCTCGCCGATCGTGGCGGCGATGCGCTGGCCCTCGGTCTCGTCCAGCGCGAGGCCGTTATAGTCTTCGTCCACGGCGGTGCGGCCGTAGAATTTCAGCGCCGTCTGCCCGGCCCAGACAAGCGGCGGGCCTTCGGTCATGGCCAGCGCCGTGGCGTTGGGCATATGCGTGTGGAAGGCGGCCGTGGCGCGCGGCAACACCTTGTGCAGCTGCGCGTGGATATAGAAGGCCGTCGCCTCCGGCTGGCCCTCGCCCGCGATCACATGGCCCGCGAAGTCGCAGATCAGGAGCCTGGAGGCGCTGAGTTCCGCAAAGGCCCAACCATAGGGATTGACGAGAAACAGATCGTCATGGCCCGGCACCAGGGCCGAGAAATGGTTGCAGATGCCTTCCTGCAGGCCCAGCCGAGCAGCCATGCGAAAGCAGGCCGCCAGATCGATCCGCGCCTGCCGGACGGCGTCCGTATCGAGCGACTGGTTGCGCAACAGCGCCGGCGCGCCGGCCTGGACGTTGAATTCATGGGCCAAGGCGGGTGGTCTCCTGAAATGGCGGGGACACGCGGTGCCCCGCGCCGGACGCAAGGGTCCGGCGGTGATGGAAAGGCGGAAGAAACCGGGCGGCTCGCCCGGCGGCTTGTCAGATGCGGTCCATGGCGGCAGCCAGAAGCTCGACCCCCTTGGGGATGCGCTGCGCCTCGATGGCGTTGAAGCCGAGACGCATGAAATGGGTCGGCGCGGCCCCTTCGAAGAAAAACTGCTCGCCATATTCGAACACGACGCCCTGGCGCGCGGCGGCCCAGGCGAGCTTGCGCGTGTCCACCGCGCCGGGCGCTGCCAGCCAGAAGGCGCTGGCGCTGGGCGAGCCGATCTGCCGGCAGCTGTCGAGATCCTGGGTTAGCGCCTGGCTCAAGGCGTCGCGGCGGCGCGCGTGCTCGGCGCGAAAGGCGCGCAGATGCGCGTCGTAATAGCCCTGCGCCAGAAACTCGGCCATCATGCGCTGGTTGTTCAGCGGCGGATGGCGATACATCAGGCGGCGCAGCGAGCGAAGCTCGTCCACCAGCTCGGCATCGGCCACGAGATAGCCGAGCCGCAGGCCGGGCGAAAAGGGCTTGGACAGGCTGCTGAGATAGATCACGCGCCCCCTCGTGTCGCCCGCCTTGATCGCCGGCAGCGCGTCCCGGTCGAGATTGAGCTCGGCGTCGTAATCGTCCTCGATCAGGATCTGGTCGTGGGCGCGCACGCCCTCCATCAGAAGCGCGCGGCGGGCCGGGCTCATGACGATGCCGGTCGGCACCTGATGGCTGGGCGTGAGATAGAGATAATCGCACGCGCCCAGATCAGGCGAGAGCGCCATGCCCTCCTCGTCCAGCGGATGCAGCTGCACCTTCGCGCCGTGCAGTTCGAAGATCGACAGCGCGTCGCGAAAGCCCGGCGTTTCCATGGCGACGCGGGTCTGGCCGTTCATCAAAAGCGCGGCGATCAGATAGAGCGCGTTCTGCGAGCCGAGCGTAACGAGGATTTCGCTGGGCTTGGCCCAGATGCCGCGCTTGGGCAGAACGCGCGTGCGCAGCTGCTCCACCAGCATGTCGTCGTCGCGGTCGAAGCGGTCGTGCAGCCAGGAGGACGCCGTTTCCCGGCGCAGCGCCTTGCGCGAGGCTTCGCGCCAGCGCTCCAGCGGAAAGAGATCGCGCATCGGCTGGCCATAGACGAAGGGATAGGGAAAGCGCGCCCAGTCCTGCGGGCGGAAGACACCCGAGGTCAGGCCCGGCCGCAGCTTGAAGCGCCGGTCCCAATCCGGCTCGTCCGCCTCGCTCGCACGCTCTCCGGCGTTCGGGACGGCTGTCTCGCCAAGGCTTTGCGCGCCCGCAGCTCCTTCGGCATAGGCGGGCGCCAGGAAAAAGCCCCGGCGCGGCTGGCTCACGATATAGCCGCTGTCGAGCAGGCTCTCGTAGACGAGGTTCACCGTGTTGCGCGAGACGCGCAGCTGCGCGGCGAGCTTGCGGCACGAGGGGAGCGGCTGGTCGGCCGGAAAGCCGCCGCCGAGGATGGCGGTCACCAGCGCTTCGCGCAGCTGCTCCTGCAACCCGCGCCCTGCGTCAAACCGCACAGGAAGGAAATGGTCGATCATAACTCGCTCCGCATCGTCTGCGAGGCAGGGCCATGCAAAATGCGCGCCACACGGCCCCGCCCGCCTCGCCTTTACGCCGACCGGGCAGCGATGGGCGAGGCGACGGCGGCCTCGGGATCGGTCTAGAAGAGCAGAGCGCGGCGCGAGCGCTCCCGCTGCGGAAGCGCCCATGCCGCCCGCGAACCTGGCAGCACGCATGGTGATGATCCTTGGAACCCGGCCCTTCGAACGGGTGGGCGATGGGAGGCGGGGATGGGGCGGATGGCACCCGCGCCCCTGCCGGGACCGATCCTAGAGGGCCAATTTGGCCAGTCGATAGGACCAGTTTCGCCGTCGCGGCGAGGCAGATGCGGCAGGGGCTGGGCGGCTGGCCGCACGGATCGCCGCAAGATCGTGCAGCGCAACCTGACACAAGCGCGCTGCAAAACTGGTCCTATCGCTGACGGAATAGGCATTCCTATGATCCGCTCAATTCGGTGGCAGAGACGACCGAGCCGCCTCCCGCATCCCCTTCGAGGAGTATCCGACATGCGCAGGACACCCATGGCCCAGGCTTTGCGACCGACACACCTTCTGCGCGGCTTCTTGATGGCCGGCGCCGTTCTCTCCTCGCTCTCGGTCGCGCAGGCCGACATGAAGGAGATCAAGGCCAAGGGCGCGATGACGGTCGCCACCGAAGACGACTACGCCCCCTTCAATTTCATCGTGGACGGCCAGCCGGAGGGCTTCCACAAGGAGCTTCTGGAGGATCTTCAGGCCTTCGCCAAGAAGCAGGGCTTCGAGGTGAAACAGGAAATCCTGCCCTGGACGGGGCTTCTCGCCTCCGTCTCGTCGGGCCAGTACGACATGGCCTTCACCGGCGCGCTCGTCACCGACGACCGGCTGCGCGTCTTCAACTTCGCCCCGCCCTTCGCCTCGGCCCAGCACTATTACGTCAAGCGCAAGGGCGACGACAGCTTGAGCGACATCGCCAGCCTCTGCGGCAAGACCGTCGGCCTCCAGGCCGGCAGTGCGCTCCTCGCCCGCCTGCCCGAACTCAAGAAGATGATGGCCGACAAGAACTGCGAGATCGGCGAAGTCGTCGAATATCAGTCCTATCCGGAAGCCTATGCCGATCTCGCCAACGGGCGGCTGGATTACGTCATCAACGCGCTGATCTCGGTCAACGATCTCGTCAAGAACCGGGGCGATGTCTTCGAGAAGGGCATCGCGGTGTCCGGCCCCGGCTTCGCCGCCTGGCCGATCCCCAAGGAAAGCCCCGAGCTTCTGGACTTCGCCACCGCCTTCATGAAGGAGGTGCGCGACAACGGCCGCCTCGCCGCCCTTCAGACCAAATGGTTCGGCGAGGCCTTCCCCAACCTTCCGGCCGAGCCGATCAAGGACGTCACGCAGTTCCACACGCTGGCCGGCCTGAACTGATCCACTCGCCACCCGCATGGCGCACAAGCCGGCGGGCGGCGCCCCCATCGATCCAAGGTCGGACATGACGCAAAAAGCCTGGTTCCTGCTTTTCGAAGGCGCGTGGGTCACTCTCTGGATTTCGGGCACCGCGATTGCCCTGGGTCTGGTGATCGGCCTCGGCATCGCGCTCCTGCGCTCGGCGCGCATTCCGGTGCTGGATACGATCCTCGCGCTCTATACGAGCCTGGCGCGCGCCACGCCGCTCGTCACGCTGGTTCTGTTCCTGTTTCTCGCCGCGCCCCGCTTCGGGTTCCCGCTCGACCGCACCACCGCCGCGATCCTGGCGCTGACGCTCAACACCTCGGCCTTCAACGCCGAGATCTGGCGCACCGCCTTCCTGAACTTTTCGCGCGAGCAGCGCGAGGCGGCGCTGGCCTGCGGCATGACGCCCGTCACCTTCTTTCGCCACATCATGCTGCCGCAGATGATCACCACCAGCCTGCCCGGCCTCGTCAACGAGATGTCCTTTCTCATCAAGAGCAGCCCGGCCATCGCCATTATCGGCCTTGTCGATCTGACGCGCGTCACCAACCGGATCAGCGCCGTGACCTATCAGCCGCTTCCCCCCATTCTGGCCGCCGCCCTTCTCTACATGGCCATCATCGGCGTGCTCATCAAACTCCAGTCCCTGGCCGAGCGGAAGGCCAGCCGGCTGGCCATGTAGGAGCGCGCGCATGACCGAATGGCTCATCCTCTGGGACAATAGCGGCATCATCCTGTCGGGCCTCTGGCTGACGGTCTGGATCTTCGCCCTGTCCTCCGCCGGCGCCTTTCTTCTCGGCTGCCTCCTCGTCTACGGCATGGAGGGGGGCGAACGGCTCGCCTACGCCCTGCGAGGCGGCGTCAACGCCATGCGCGCGCTGCCCTTTCTGGTGCTCGCCTATCTCCTCTATTACGGCCTGCCCCAGCTCGGGCTTCGCCTGTCGGCCGTGACCGCCGGGCTTCTCGCCATGGTGATCTATCACGGCGCCTATTTCGCCGAGATCCTGCGCGGGGCGCGCATGGTCCTGCCGCCCGGCACGGTGGAAGCCGCCAAGGCCTATGGCTTCCTGCCGCGCACGACCTTCCTGCGCATCGTCCTGCCGCAGCTTCTCCTGCGAACACGGCCGCTGATCGGCAACCAGCTGATCTACGCGCTGAAGGACACGTCCTTTCTCGCCATCATCACCGTGCAGGAGCTGACGGCCGCGGCCAACGCGCTTCAGGCCCGCTACTTCATTCCCACTGAGGCCTTCGTGGTCGTCATCGCCCTCTACTGGGCCATCACCCTCTGCCTCGAACTCGCCGTCAAGAAGGCGGGCGTGTTCGGCACCCAGCGAGGCTTCGAGAATGTCTGAACGGCCAGCGGTCGAAATCCAAAAACTCTGCAAGAGCTTTTCCGGCATCGAGGTGCTGCGCGACATCGACCTGACGGTGAACCGGGGCGAGGTGGTCAGCGTGCTCGGCTCCTCGGGCTCGGGCAAATCCACCATGCTGCGCTGCATCAACTGGCTGGAGGAACCCGACAGCGGCGCGATCCGCATCGCGGGCGAGCGCATCGGCATCAACGAGGCCAAGAAGCGCAAGATGACCAATCGCGAGATGGCCGCCATCCGCGCCCGCGCCGGCATGGTGTTCCAGAGCTTCAACCTCTGGCCGCACTTGAGCGTGGTCGAGAACGTCATGATCTCGCCGGTGCAGGTGAAGGGCGTGCCTAAGGCGCAGGCGCGCGAGGAGGCCCTGCGCCTTCTCGAAAAGGTCGGCCTTCTGGAAAAGGCCGAGGTCTATCCCTTCACCCTGTCGGGCGGTCAGAAGCAGCGCGTGGCCATCGCCCGCGCCCTCGCTATGAGCCCGGAGGTGATCCTGTTCGACGAGCCGACCTCGGCGCTCGACCCCGAGCGCGTCGGCGAGGTGCTTCAGGTCATGCGCGATCTCTCGGCCGAAGGCTACACGATGATCGTCGTCACGCACGAGATGGACTTCGCGCGGGCTGTCTCGGATCAGGTCGTCTTTCTCGAAAAGGGCCTCATCATCGAGAAGGCACCGCCGGAGAAGTTCTTCGGCAACCCGGATTCCGAGCGCGTGCGCAAGTTCCTGGAGCGCATGGACTGAACAAACCCGGCTGAGCGGCCGCTTCCTTTCCTGCCCGGCCTTCCACCGCGCTCCGCGCGCGGCCGAACCCTTTCGACCTCAAGGACATCATCATGACCAACGTCGCCTTCATCACGGGCGCGACCTCCGGCTTCGGCCGGGCGGCCGCCCGCCGCTTCGCCCGCGAGGGCTGGGCGCTCGTTTTGACCGGCCGCCGCTTCGAGCGGCTGGAGGAACTGGCCAGCGAGCTGAAAGACCAGGTGCCGGTCCACATCGCCGCGCTCGACGTGCGGGACTCCGCCGCCGTGCAGGCCGTGGTGGATGCGCTGCCGCCCGCGTTCCGGGGCGTCACCGCGCTCGTCAACAATGCCGGCCTCGCCCTTGCGCCCGAGCCCGCGCCCCAGGTGGCGCTGTCCGACTGGCACACGATGATCGACACCAACGTCACCGGCCTCGTCAACGTGACCCATGCCATCCTGCCGCTGCTGATCGAAACGGGGGCCGGCGCCAGCATCATCAATATCGGCTCGGTGGCCGGCGAGTGGCCCTATCCGGGCAGCCATGTCTATGGCGCGACCAAGGCCTTCGTGAAACAGTTCAGCCTCAACCTGCGCTGCGACCTCCTGAAGACCGGGGTGCGCGTCACCGACATCGCGCCGGGCGCGGCGGAAACCGAGTTCACGCTCGTGCGCACGCGCGGCAACGAGGCCGCTGCAGCCGCCGTCTATCGCGGCACGACACCGCTCACGGCCGAAGACATCGCCGACCAGATCGTCTACGTCGCCACGCTGCCCCCGCATATCAACATCAACCGCCTGGAGATCATGGCCCAGCGTCAGGCGTGGTCGCCCTTCGCGGTGGATCGCGACGCCTGAGACCTTGAACCACCCGGCAAGCGAGGCGCGGCCATGGACATGATCGGCACCACCATGGCGGCCGGGCGCGCAGCGGTGGAACTGTCGCTCTTCAGCCTGCTGCCCGTCATGGTGGTGATGCTGTCGATCATGCGGCTGGCGGAAGCGGCCGGGTTTCTGGACTGGGTGACGCGGCTCGTCGCCCCGCTCCTGCGCCCGTTCGGCCTTCTCGGCCTCAGCGTCTTCGCGCTTCTGCAGGTGAGCTTCGTCAGCTTCGCCGCACCGGTGGCGACGCTCACCACCATGGAGCGGCGCGGCGTTTCGGATCGTCATCTGGCCGCGACCTTCGCCATGGTGCTCGCCATGGGACAGGCCAACGTGGTGTTTCCCATGGCCGCGCTCGGGCTGGATGTCGGGCGGTTCCTTCTGGTCTCCGTGCTAGGCGGGCTGGTGGCGGCGGCCACGACCTATCACCTTCTCGGCCGGCATCTGTCGGGCGAGGGTCCGCTCGGCGGCGGCGAAGTCGATCACGCCGCGGGGGACGAGGCTCGCAGCATTCTCGCGATCATCAACCGGGCGGGGGCGGAGGCGTTCCGGATCGCCACCGGGGCCATTCCCATCATGGCGCTGGCGCTCACCGCCGTCGCCGCGCTCAAGGCGGCGGGCGGGCTGGACGCCTTGAACTGGCTTCTGGCTCCGGTGCTCGGTGCGCTCGGCCTCGACCCGCGCCTCGTCACGCCGACGCTCAGCAAATATCTCGGCGGCGGGCTCGCCGCGCTCGGCGTCCTCGCCGACCAGAAAGCCTCGGGCGAGATCGACGCGCGCTTCGTCAACGCGGCGGCGGGCTGGCTGGTGCATCCGCTGGACCTGCCGGGCATCGCTGTCCTCACCGCAGCCGGCCGCCGCGTCGCCAGACTCTGGGTCGTCGCGGCGTTCGGCGGCCTCACAGGCGTCCTCGTTCGCACCATCCTCCAGGCTTTGATCTACGGATCGTAAGTCGCGCCGATGGCAAGATGAGTTTGTCCCGGCCGTATCCGACAGGGGAGGGCGTCACAGGGGGCTGTTGCGAATAGCGATCGAGGATGCGAGCCTCGGAGCCGAGCGCAGTCTAATTCGAGGGCTGGCAGCATGAGTTCGGCGTTCAAAAGCCGTCATTTCGCGCCTGACATCATCCCACTCTGCCTGCGCTGGTACTACCGCTAAGCGCTGACCTAACGACAACTAGAGCGGATGACGGCCGAGCGCCAGCTGTCGGGCGATCACACGACGATCTATCGGTGGATCCTGCATGATGCGCCCGAACTCGACCGCCGTGTCCAGTGGCGCAAACCTTTACAGACCCAGACCTCGTTCGTGGGCGAGACCTTTGTGGCGGTTCGCGATGATACGCCCGTTCCGCAAGGGACAGTACCGCTCGATGGTCAACAGCCTGGCTGGTAGATCAGAAGCCCGGTACATCGGAGGGCCGTTTCAAGTCTTCATCGCCGGATGAAAGAACAGAACGGGATTTAACGCGTCCAATTCCGCTTTTCGCAACAGATGGGGTATTCGGCTTTGGCGCCCTGTTCTTCGCTGCTGTGACCGGTGGAGGTGCTGCGCTTCGAGCTGATGGATAACGTGGTCTGGATCGGATCCCAGCCACAGGCATCAGCGAGGGAAGCGCAGCATGCGGTACTATGCGGGTTTGGACGTCTCGGTGAAAGAGACGAGTGTCTGCATTCTGGACGAGACGGGTCGGGTCTGCCTGGAGCGCAAGGTGGCGAGCGACCCGGCCGATCTGGCTCTGGTGCTTCAGGACCCGCGCTGGCCGCTGCACCGGGTCGGGCTGGAAGCTGGCCCCTTGTCGCAATGGCTGCATGCCGGTCTCGGCCAGGTTGGCCTACCTGTCATCTGCATCGAAACGCGTCATGCCAAAGCCTTTCTGAAGGCACGCGTGAACAAGAGCGATCGCCACGATGCACGCGGCATCGCGCAGATGATGCGGGTTGATCTGTTCCGGCCCGTGCATGTGAAGACACCGGCAAGCCAGAGCCGCCGGGCTTTGCTGTCGGCCCGACGGATTTGCCAGGAGAAGGCTTTGGCGATCGAGAACGACATTCGCGGTCTCCTGCGCAACTTCGGCCTGAAGGTCGGTCTTGTCGGCAAGCCGCAGTTCGAGACACGGATCCGTGACCTCGTCGTCGACGAGCCCGAGCTTCAGCCGGTGATGGAGAGCCTCTTATCGGCACGCGCCGGTCTGCGGGCGAGCGAGGCGGCGCTTCATCGCAGGCTCCTGCAACTGGTCCGGCAGGACCCGGTGTGCCGCCGGCTGATGAGCGTTCCCGGCGTCGGCCCGGTGGTGTCGCTGGCCTTTGTCGCCACGATCGACGATCCCGGCCGGTTCTCGAACTCGAAGGCCGTCGGGCCTGCTCTGGGGCTGGTGCCCCGGCTCTCCCAGTCCGGGGAAACGGAGCGGATCGGACGCATCTCGCGGTGTGGCGACGCGATGATGCGCGGCCTTCTGTTCGAGGCGGCCACCGTGCTTCTGACCCGTGTTCGCACATGGTCCTGGCTGAAGGCCTGGGCGGTGAACCTGGCCAAGCGGCGCGGCATGAAACGGGCCATCGTCGCGCTGTCCCGGCGCCTGGCCGTCATTCTTCACCGCATCTGGGTCGATGGAAGCGAGTTCCAATGGACACGGGCAACGGCATGAGCAGGCTCTGAAGGAGGCAAGCCTTCGGGAATAGACCGATCATTGAAAGATCCGCCCTGGCGGAGACGTGTCCCTTGCGGGACGGGGAACGAGGCAAGCTCGCTACGGCTCTTGAACCGATCGTACCACTGGCACGGTCAGGACGCGCAACAGATCGAGCTGCCTCGCTCATTCCGATCCCATCATGGGAGGGCCCACCCGGGTCGATCCCGAAGAGAAGCATGATCCGCAAGGGATCACGCATCAGCCAGGACGAGACATCAGCTCGGAGCGCTTGACCTCAACACGCCGAATAGAGAAGAGCCGGTGTGAAGAGTCACTGCTTGGCATTGGGCGAAGTCGACCTCGCCAGTTCGACAGGCCGGAAGACGATGAGCGTCATCAACGCGGTGGCGGAGTTCGAGCGCGACCTTCTGATTGCGCGCACCCATACGGGCCTGCCCGGGAAGGAACAGGGTAAGGTTCTCGGGCGCCCACGCAGTCTGATGGCTGCCCGGAAGCAGGTGGTGCGTGAGAAGGTGGGGGAGGGGGCTCCGGTGTCGGAGCTTTCAAGCGAACATGGGGTCAGCCGGCAGACCATCCAGCGGGCGCGGGATGAAGCGCGGGAAACGAATGCTGTGCCTCCGGGGGCTTGAAAGTCCGACACTCCTCGCTGTGTACCCGGACCATGCTTCGCGCGACCTTCAAAGGCCAATGCGAGCGACATGCAGATTGCAAATTATAATTATAACAATTCAAAAGTATAAAATTTCATTTCGATAGTTGACTTTCCGTCACGCGGAATTTATTTGGCCAAACCAAAGCGCCTCGATTCTGTTGACCAGCATTTCCAGAACTTCGCGCGACCTAAGAAGGGATTTGCCGATGCTATGCTGCCTTTCGGATCTTCGCTCGTTTGCGAACGCGCATCGAACGAGCGGCACGAGACCGTTCGTCCCTGGCTCCTAAAGTCCTCACAGCCGTCCCCGACACCGCTAGGCCAGCGCCCCCGTTCCGCTCGGCGGACGCCCGAGCGCGCGCCAGCTGGCCTTCCATTCCAACGAGAAGGTTCTGCCAGATGTCCAGCGCCTATCTGCATAGGCCTGCGGTCCATGTGATCCGGCGGAGCGAACTCTCCGACATCGACATCCCGCCGTCGGAGGTCGTTGCCTTGGTCGAGGATGCCTACCGATCCTTTGCCGGAGGCGCGTCCCGCTGCCCCACGAAGATCATGATGCCGCTGCCCGATCCCGAGCGGGACGCGGTGTCCCACACCAGGCTCGGCTATGACGGGGCGATCGAACAGGTCGGTTTCACGACACCCTACCGGCAGGGCAGCGAAAGCGCCGAGAAATACGATACGACCATCAGCCTCCATGACGACACGACTGGGCTGCCCTCGGTCTTCTGGATGGGGCCGGCATGAGCGTCTTTCCTGTGCAGGACTTCAAGCGCAACGACACGCCCGGCATCGTCACCGTGGCCGGGCTCGGCATGAGCCTGTCTGAACACTGGAAGGGCAGCGACTATCTGCCAACGCCGATCGTCGTGCCACGCGGCGCGGCGCGGCGCGAAAGCAGCCGTCCGTCCGTCCAGGCGGCGGTCGGCGGATCGAGCTGCATGGAATATGACATCCTGACCTGGCGCAAGATCCGCTTCCCGGGCGAGCCCCGCCATGGCGATCTCCTCGTCTATCCCAACACCGCCGGCTACCAGATGGATAAGAACGAAAGTGAATTCCACCAACTCCCTTTGCCGCCCAAGATCGTGCTGACGCAGCGGGACGGGCGTTTTCTCTGGAGGAAGGACGAGGGATGAGCCTCCTATCCGTGAAGACCGAGCGTATGGCGGACGGGCCCTCCGATCGGAGGGACGGCGGGCGCGGCGATCTTCATCGCCTTGAAGCGGCTGGCCCCGGTGGAGCCAGGTAGCACGATGGCGGTGCTGGTGTGCGATGCCGGCGAGACGTATCTCGACACGGTCTATGACGATGCCTGGCTGATCGAGCGGGGCCTCTTGAACAAGCCGGCACATCAGCGCCTCCACCGCTTGCTGGCGGCCTTCGAGGAGTCGCAGCGTCTGGCGGCGATCGACCACGCGCGAACGGGAACCTGAGAGATGTCTTCCACCTCTTCGCGCTACCGCGAGATCATCCAGCTTTCCGCGCCCATCGCCGGCATCCAGTTCGCGCAGGTGGCGCTGACCACGGTCGATCTTCTGATGATAGGCCTTCTCGGCCTCGGCGCGGTCGCCGCCGGAGGGCTCGGCCTCCTCCTCTACAACCAGCTCCGCACCATGGGCGTCGGCATGGTGACGGGCGTCGGCAATCTCGTCGCAGGCGCTGCGGGCCGCGCCGAGAAGCGCGGCGGATCGAGCGCCATCGATGCAACGGGGCGCGAGGACATCCGCGATCTCGTGCGCGCTTCCCTGCTGATCGCGACCGTGACGGGCCTCGTCGCCGGCCTGCTTCTGGTCGCGCTCGGCCATCTCCTGCCTTTGCTCGGGCAGGACGCGGGCGTCGTCGCGCTGGCGCGGCCGATCATGTGGGCGCTCGCGCCGGGGCTCCTGCCGATGCTCTGGATGAACGTCTTGCGCCAGTTCGCCGTCGGGCTGCGCAGGCCGGGCTCGCTTCTGGCGGTGACGCTGGTCTCGATCGGCGTCAACGCGCTCCTCAATGCCGTCTTCATCTACGGCTGGCTCGGCCTGCCGAAGCTTGGGCTCGCGGGCATCGGCCTGTCCACCACGCTGGTCCAGCTCTGGACCTTCGCGGTCTATCTGCGGATGATCCGGCGCGATGCGGCGATGCGGGAGTTTCTGGCGCTCGACGCCTGGCGCGCGCGCCGCGAAACGGTGATGCGCATCGTACGCATGGGGACGCCGATCTCGTTGACCTATGGATCGGAAGCGGCGATCACCTCCATCGCCTCGCTCTTCATGGGCACGTTCGGCCCGGTCGCCCTAGCGGCGTCCAACGTCGTCAACCAGCTCGCCTATATCGTGTATCAGGCCAATATCGGCCTCTCGCAGGGCACGTCCATCCTTGTCAGCCGAGCGCTCGCGCGCGGCGAGCGGAACGAGATCGGCCGCATCGCTCTCCAGGCGCTGACGATCAGCCTGTTCCTTATGAGCGCGATCGGCCTCGTCTACATTCTCTTACCCGAAGCCGTACTTCTGCCCTTCCTGGGCGAGCGCGGCGATGGTGCGGTTCTGGCGGTCGCCTCGACGCTTCTTTGGTTCGCGGTCGCGCACCAGATCTTCAAAGGCTCGCAGAACATCTGCGTCGGACTGTTGCGCGGGGTCGGCAACACCAAGGCGGGCCTCACCAACACGCTGATCGGCTATTGGCTGATCGGTATCCCGGCCATGGCCCTATGCGCGCATGGAACGGGCTGGGGAGCCTATGGCGTCTGGTTCGGCCTGTGCCTCGGCTTTGCCGCGACGAGCCTCCTCCTGTGGCTGCGCTTTACGGTGGAACTGCGTCGTCTCGCCGTCGCTCACGCGGGGGGAGAGGGCGTCCCGACCGTCTGAGGCATAACGCCGACGGGGCCTTGCCGCCGAAGCAGATCGACATCGAAATGCGGGGGCGCGTCGGGGGCGAGATCCACGAAGCGCCCGTGCACCCGGAACACGCGCTCGATCAACCCGCTCGACGCCAGCGCCTCCGGCTCGCCGTCGAAGACGCAGCGCCCCGTTTCCAAGATGCTGATGCGATCGGCCACCGACATGGCCTGATTGAGGTCGTGGATTGCCATGACCACCGACACGCCACGCTCGCGGCTGAGGCGATAAACGAGATCCAGAAGCTCGACCTGATAGCCGATGTCGAGAAAGGTCGTCGGCTCGTCCAGAAACAGGATGCGCGCTTCCTGCGCGAGTGCGGCGGAAATCCAGGCCCGCTGGCGCTCGCCGCCCGACAGGGCGTTCAAGGGGCGTTCGGAAAAAGGCCCGAGGCCGGTGCATTCGAGCGCCCAGTCGATCGCCGCCTCGTCCTCCGGCCCATAGCTCTTGAACAGACCGACATGGGCAAAGCGCCCTTGGCGGACGAGCTGGCCGACCGTCATCTCATCGGGCGCCACCGGCTGCTGCGGCAGGAAGGCCAGATGACGCGCCAGTTCGCGCCGCCCCATGGAGAAGACCGATCGTCCCTCGATCTCCACCACGCCAGCCGCAACCCGAGCAAGGCCAGCCAGCGCCTGAAGCGCCGTGCTTTTGCCCGAGCCGTTGGGGCCGATCAGCGCGCGGACCTCTCCGGGTTCGAGTTTGAGAGCGAAACCGGAAAGGGCCGTCCTTTGGCCGTAGCGGATCGTCAGGTCGTGAGCGCGAAGACACATCGGTTGATGACGCATGGGTTCCTCATGGCGTTCGACGCAGGAGTGCAATCAGCGCCGGTACGCCGCACAGCGCGGTGACGACGCCGATCGGAATTTCATCGGCTCCCCCGAGGAGCCGGCCCAGAAGGTCGCAGACCGTCACGGTGATGGCGCCGAGTGAGACCGTCAGCGGCAGAACGAGCGGGAAATGCCCGCGCGCCAGCCTGCGCGCGAGATGAGGCACGATGAGACCGACAAAGACGATCGGCCCGACCGCGCCGACCGCGCTGGCGGCGAGCGCGCAGGACACGAGAAGAACGGCCGAGAAGTCGCGGGCGTAGGCGAGGCCGAAGGAGCGCGCGACGCTGGATTCGAAGCGCAGGAGTTCGAGCGGCCGCCGGATGAGCGGCAGCACGGCCAACCCTATGAGCGTGAAGGGCGCGAGAAACACGACATGTTCCCATCGCCTGGCATAGAGACTGCCCGACAGCCATTCGAGCAGCACCTCCAGGCGCGTCGAGCCCCAGCCCGCCACGATCCCGAGCGCCAAGGCCTGGAGCAGCGCGCCCATCGCGATGCCGCAGAGCGTCAGCCGGAGGGGGCCGAGATCATGGCGCAGCGTCATGAGATAGATGAGGCTACCGGCGGCCAGGCCGCCCAGCATTCCGACGGTTGGAAGCCAGGACGAGGGAAGCTCGACCAGCGTGTTGGAGCCGGGATCGTGGCTATAGACGACGATCATCAGAAACAAGGTGACGGCGAGGGTCGCGCCCTGCGACACGCCCATGAGCGAGGGGTCGGCGAGCGGATTGCGCGTGATGGTCTGGAGCAGGAAACCGGCCGTCGCCAGCTGCATTCCCGCCAGCATCCCGGTGACGATCCGGGGCAGGCGGATGTCGAGGATGATCGAGCGCGCTTCGGCGCTTCCGCCCCCTGTCAGAACCGAGGCGACGTCGCCGAGCGGCAGGTCCGCGACGCCGAAGAAAACCGCGACGAGGGGCGCGAGGAGCGTCATGCCGATCAGCGCCGGCAGGAGCCAGCGCTCTGGCGGCCGAGCAACGGACGAGGATACCGAAATCGTCATCGCTTTCCCTCGACGGCCAAGGTGCGCGGGCGTTGAACGAGATAGAGAAAGACCGGCCCGCCGATCAGCGCCGTGACGAGGCCCACCGGCAGTTCGCGCGGGGCCGCCATACTGCGTGCGATCAGGTCTGCAATCACCGTCGTCAGGCCGCCGATGGACGCAGTGAGCGCAATCGCCCATCCCGATCCGGGTGGTCGAAGCAGGCGGGCGATATGGGGGGCGGCGAGGCCGATAAAGGCGATCGGCCCCGCCACGGGCACGATGCCGGCGACCGGCAGCACGGCGAGAAGCAGCACGAGGGGTCGCCACAGGGCCAGCCGCAGCCCCATGCCCATGGCCGCCCCGTCGCTCAACGAGAGTAGGTCCACGACGCGATGGATCGAAAACGCACCGGCCAGCGCCAGCACGACGAAGGGCGCCATGGAGGCCAGATGCGGCCAGGATCGCCCCTGCAACCCGCCGGACAGCCAGAACAGAAGCGAGGGCACCTGCGGCCCGCTGAGAAGCAGAATATAGGTCGTCACGGCATGGAGGAAGAGCGACACACTGATGCCGCCGAGCGCCAGATGAAGCGGGCTCGCCATCCGCCCCGAGGCGATCAGGAAGGTGGCGCCGGCCGCCGCCATGCCGCCGACGAAGCCGACCAGCGGATACCAGACCGAGGACAGGGAGGGGAGGAACACGAAGGCGGCGACGATCGGAGTAACCGCCCCTGCCGTCACGCCCGTCAGGCCCGGCCCCGCCAGCGGGTTGCGCGTCAACGATTGCAAGAGAAAACCCGCCAGAGCCAGCCCCGCGCCCGCCAGACAGGCGGCAAGGCTTCGGGGCAGGCGCAACGTCCAGACCAGGATCGTATCGACGCGGCCCGCTCTCGACAGGAGAGCGTCGATCACGGTACCGGGCGGCAGCGTGCGGTCGCCCAGCATCAGCCCGCCGAGGATCGCGAGCGCCGCGAGGGCGAGGAGGAGGCCGGTCAGGACCGGCATTCGAAGGAGATCGCCGCGCGGCGGCGAAGCGGCGCGGGAGACGGTCATTTCTGCAGGGCGGCGGGGATGATCTTGCCCGCTTCAGCCCGGACATCCACGGCGGGGAACGTGTCGGGGTAAAGGAAATGCGCGGCCTCGCGCAGAACGATCTCGCGCGCGATCGGGCCGTTCGTCTCCACCCACTGATCGCCGACATAGTGGACGCGCCCGTTCTTCACGGCCGACAGCTGGCTCCAGATCGGGTTGTTTTCCTGCGGCCGGTCCGGGCCGCTGTCGTAAACGAAGATGACCTCGGGGTCCTTCTCCAGCATGGCCTCCAGGCTCATCTCCATGCCGAAGCGGCCGCCTTGCGTCATCGGCCCGACGATATTGTCGCCGCCGAGCGCCGCGACGATCGAGGCTGCCGTGTTCTCCGTGTGGAAGGAGAAGGGCGTGTCGCCTGCCCACATGATCTGGAAGCGGGGATGGACGTCTTTGGGCGCCTTCGCGAGATAATCTGCCAAATGCTGCTTGAAGGAGGCGTTCAGCGCTTCGCCGCGCTCGGGCTGGCCGAAGATCTTGGCGAGGTCGGAGACTTCCCGGAAGCTCTCGTCGTATCGCTCGATGTCATAGGCGAGGTAGGGCGCGATCTGCTCGTAGGAGGCCGCATTTCCGATCGTGTAGCGCTTCATGGCGACGATCAGATCGGGCTTGGCTTCGCTCACCAGTTCGAGATTGGGCTTGGCGCGCTGGCCGAGCGATTTCATCTCCTTGGTCAGGCCCAGCAGGAAATCCGGATTGCGGCCCTTCGTCATGTAAGTCACGGCGAAATGGTCGGGAGCGACACCCAGGGCCAGCCCCACATCCACAGCGAGGTAGGAAATGGCGGCAACGCTGTGCGGTTCCAAAGGAACCTCGACATTCACGCCGCGATCGTCAGTAATGGAAATATTCTTGTCGCCTGCCGATGCAGGACAGTAGAAGGACAGGAAAAGGATCGAAGCGGATAATACCTTAGAATACTTCCACATACGCTGCGACTTTCTCTCGCGATGTCGATACCCCCGACCCTTAGCCGTATAACATGATAACCGCAATCATGTTTTTGACGACTTCAATCCGTGTTCGCAGGCCAGACTGGTCTGCCTCAGAAAGTTGGTCGTCCGATGGTCCGCCCCTATTAGATGCCCCGGTTCAGATCAAAAGCATGGATGGTTTGTCGGCGACATTTGAGTTCGCCTGCGAAGCGGGTTTGGGTTGCGCAGTCAGGCCCGGCACGGCGGCTGGAGCGGGTAGACGATAGCCCAGGCTCGAGTGTGGACGCTCAGTCTTGTCGTGCTGACGCCAGCTCTTGATGATGCGGGCCTCGGCATGGCTGTAGAAGATTTCGCCGTTCAGGCGTTCGTCCCGAAGCTTGGAGATGACGCTCTTGCAATAGCCATTCTCTCAAGAGAAGCCTGGCTCGGTGAAGACAATCATGGCACCGACCGCCGTGACCCAGTCGCGCACTGCCTTGGCAGTGAACTCGTGACCATTGTCGGAGCGGATGTGTCCTGGCGCGCCGCGCTGGATCAAGAGGTCGGACAGAACATCGGTGGTCGGTGGACTCCCGCTTCCCGTCGATCCGGATGGTGAGGCACTCACGGGTGAACTCGTCGATGACGTCGGCGAGAAACGCGCAGCGTTCGTCGCCCGGCATGCGGAACTTGCGCCCGTTGTGGGAGCAGTGATCCATAAACCCATAGGTGAATGTGCTCTGAAGCGGTCCATCGACAACCAGCAGACTGTGTGACACCTGCTGTCGTCGTCGGGTGGATTTGGCCCGGTGTGCTCGGGCACGAACCGTGCCCGCCACCTTCCATCCGATATCGGCGTCACGGCTGGCTGCGGATAGGCTCCTTGGGGGCCGGGTCGAAGCCGATGAGGTCGCTCGTCAGCTTGGCATAAGTGCCATCCGCCACCATCTCGGCGAGCGCCTTGTCGATGGCGGCCGTGAGTTCGGGCTTGCCCCTCTTGATCGCGAAACCCTTCTGGACGCGGCTGACATAGTCGTCGGTCATGACAATCGGCAGCTTGGCTTCCTTGATGGCCCAGGCACCGGCGATCGAGTCCGTGATGACGGCGTCGACATTGCCGTTGACGAGATCCTGGATCGCATCGGCGTCGGCCTTGTAGCCCTTCACGCTCGCGCCCTTCTCCTCGGCGATCTTGGAGAATGTGGATGAGACGAGCGCCCCCACCGTCTTTCCCTTGAGGTCTTCGGCGCTCCTGATGGGGGAGGATTTCGGCGTGAGAATGCGACCGCCCGATTCCAGCCAGCCGTCCGCGAAGGTCACGCGCTTCTGGCGCTCCGGCGTGATGTCCATGGCGGCGGAGATGACGTCGAACTGGTCGGCTTCGAGGCCGATGAGGAGCGAGTCCCATTTGATGAGAACCGGGGTGTACTCCACTCCCATGCGACGAGCGACCTCCTTCATGACGCGGATTTCCAGCCCATCCAGCGTGCCGTCGGGAGCGCGCATGCTGAAGGGCGAGAAGGTGCCCTCGGTCGCGGCCTGCAGCTTACCCGGAACGAGGAGTTCGGGCCCTGCCGCCCACGCGGGTACCGCAAGGGCGAGGGTGGAAAGAGTGGCGAGCGCGAATGCGATGGTCTTCAACGGCATAGCACTGTCCTTCGTGGGGAGGGTCCGGGGAGAGTTCATGTCCGGCCGGTCAGGCGGCCAGGGCGTAGCGGCGCTCCAGGACAGCCGCGAGCTGGGAAAGGATCGTGGTGAGCGCGAGATAGATCAGCGCGACCGCGATGTAGAATTCGAAGGGGCGGAAGGTCGAGGCGATCAGCGTCTGGGCGTAGAGCGTCAACTCGATGACCGTGATCGTCGAAAGCAGCGAGGTGTTCTTCAGCGTCGAGATCGCCTCGTTGGTGATCGAGGGCAGGATGATGCGGAACACCTGGGGCAGGATGATGCCGCGCATCGTCTCGGCCGGGCTGAAGCCCATGGCGAGGGCCGATTCCATCTGGCCGCGCGGGATGGCCGAGAGGCCGCCGCGTATGATCTCGGCGACATAGGCCCCGCTGTTAATGCCGAGCGCCAGGACGCCCGCCGTGAAAGGCGACAAGCGGATGCCGAAGGGCGGCAGGCCGAAATAGACGATGAAGACCTGGATCAGCGTCGGCGTGCCGCGGATGAACCAGATGTAGAACCGCGCCGCGCCCCGCACGAGGGGAAAGCGCGAGCGCTGGGCCAGCGCCGCCGCCAGCCCGCAGGCCCAGCTCACGATGATGGTGAGGATGGTCAGCCAGAACACCGTCCAGGCGGCGAGCGCGAAGCCAGGCCCGTAAAGGCGGATGTCGGAAAGGAAGGCGTCCATCGCGCTCAAGCTCCCTGCCGCCCCGCGCGGGGCAGATCGTCGTGCAGAATGCGGTGAAGGAACTGGCGCAGCCGGTCGCTTTCCGGGTGGCGCAGAATGTCGGGCGGCCCCTGTTCGGCCATCACGCCCTTGTCGAAGAAGACGACGCGCGAGGAGACATCGCGGGCGAACGCGATCTCGTGGGTGACGAGCAGCATGGTCATGCCCTCGGCGGCGAGAGACGCCATCAGCCCGAGCACCTCGTGGACGAGTTCGGGATCGAGCGCGGAGGTCACCTCGTCGAACAGTATGAGGCGCGGCTTCATGGCGAGCGCGCGGGCGATGGCGACCCGTTGCTGCTGCCCGCCCGAGAGGCGGGCGGGGTAGCTGTCGCGCTTCTCGAAGAGACCGATGCGCGACAGGAGCGCCTCCGCTTCCTCCACCGCCCGCGCGCGCGGAACTTTCAGAAGGCGGATCGGGGCGTAGACGACGTTTTCGAGGACGCTCTTGTGCGGCCAGAGATTGTAGCTCTGGAACACCATGCCTGCCCGCCGGCGCAGCGCCTGGAACTGCGCCGCCGTCGGATGGAAGCGGGACTGGGGGTCGAAGTCGAAGCGAAGCTCCTCGAAGTCGAGATAGCCGGATTGGGGAACCTCCAGCCCGTTGATCGAGCGCAGAAACGTACTTTTGCCCGATCCGCTCGCGCCGATAATGGAGACGACTTCGCCGGGCTGGACGCTCAAGGAGACGCCCTTCAGCACCTCGTTCTCGCCGAAGCTCTTGCGGATATCGCGAAGGGTGAGGATCGGAGCCGTCATAGGCGGCGCCCCAGGCGGGCGGCGCCGTCCTGCGCCCGGATCGTCCGTCCGCCGGCGCGGCTCGCAAGGTCTGGGTGACGTCGTATCATAGGGACTCGGTCTCTCGGGTCGGGAGAGGGGAGGGCCGAAACGGGGAGAAGCGGCACGAGAGACGCTATTCGGTATACCAATGGAATTCAACAAGGAAAATCATTGATTTACGGCGGAATTTTTGGGCGGGTCGATGAATTCCTGGGCGCTTCGAGCCAAGAGTTTGGGCGGATCGGATTTCCAATCCCACTTCGCTGAGCCGCCGGTTGACCGGAAGAATACCTTCGGTATACTGAAAAGGGACGCGCTACGGCCGAAGGGTGCCGCGCGGCCGTCCGACAGCGCGCCCCCCATGCGCCGAGCCCAGGTGCCCGCCCGCCTGCGCGCGTAGCCTGGGCGCAGGCGAACCTCGAGCGATGGAGCCGCATTCCATGAGCCCCTATTTCCCGATCGACGAATACGAGACCCGCTGGGAGCGCGTTCTGTCGGAAATGCGCCGACGTGGGCTGGAAACCGCCGTGGTCTTCGGGCGGGGCGGGGGCACGATGGATTCCTGCGGGGACGTTCTCTATCTGTCGAACCACTACGCGATCAGCGGCGGCATGGACTCGGCCATCTGGAGCGCGCGCTCCTTCGCCGCCGTAATCCTGCGACAGGGCCATGCGCCGCAGCTGCACATCGACGAGCCCGAGGTGCGCTCCGACCTCGTTTCCGTGTCCGACGTGCGCTCTTCGACCCATCCGTTCCGCAGCGTCGCGAAATCGCTCGTGGAGGCCGGCGTGAGCGGGCCTGTGGCGCTGGTCGGAACGCACTTCATCCCGGTGAAATATCACGGCCAGCTTCTGGAGGAGGCGCCCGCCATCGAATGGGTGCCGACGGACGACCTCGTGCGTTCGGTGCGCCGCTACAAGAGCGCACGCGAACTCGACGCCTATCGTATCGGCGGCGAGGGGGCGACGGTCGGGCTGAACCGACTGATGGAGGGGCTGATCTCCGGCCTGTCCGAAGAGGAAGCGGCGGGCGAGGCAGCGCGCGAGGTGGTGCGGCGCGGCGGCCGGCTCCAGATGATCGGCTGCAACCACGGGGCCACGCTCGGCTTCGACCAGCGGTTTCCGCTGACCGGTTACAGCGCCGACACGCCGCAGCCCGGCGACATGGTGACCGGCACGATCCACGCGGCCTTCTTCCAGGGCTACTATATGGACCCCGGCCGCACCGGTGTGCGGGGCCGCCCGACGCCCGACCAGCGGCGACTGATCGAGGCGGCGGCCGATATCGTCCAACGCCTTTCGGATATGACCCGGCCGGGCACCCGGTTCCTCGACGTCGCGGCGGAGGGCGACCGGTTGACCGCCACCTTCGGCGGATCGGTCTCAGCCATCATGAAGAATTTCCCGTTCTTCGGCCACAGTATCGGCCTCGGCTTCGAGCTGCCGCGCATCTCCACCAGCATGTCGAACGCCGACGACATGGCCCATGCGGGCATGGTGGTCGGCATCGAGGCGTTCCTGTCGCTGGAGGGCGTCGGCGCGGCCTTCTACGAAGACATTCTGATCATCGGCCGGGACGGCAACGAGTTGCTGACGCGCTCGCCGCCGCACTGGTGGGCGTAAGAACCGACCCGGCGGAGATTTCGGACGGGCTCTCGGAGCGCCCGACAAGCGCCGAGACGAAAGGGGCGGTCCGCGGGGCCCGCCCCGTTTCCTTCGTCAGTGGGCGAAGACGCCCTCGAAATCCTTGAAGCCCTTGACCTCGATCGGGTTGCCGCTCGGGTCGAAGAAGAACATCGTGCGCTGCTCGCCCGGCTCGCCGGCGAAACGCACCACGGGCGGAATGTCGAAGGCGACGCCCGCCTCCTCGATCCGCCGGCTGAGCGCCAGCCAGTCCTCCAGCGGCAGGACGACGCCCAGATGCGGCATCATCACCATATGGTCGCCGACCCGGCCGGTGCGCGTCACCTCGAAGGGCTTGCCGAGATGCAGCGAAATCTGATGGCCGAAGAAGTCGAAATCGACCCAGGTGTCGGTCGATCGGCCTTCCGCGCAGCCGAGGACGCCGCCGTAGAACCGGCGGGCCTCGTCGAGGTCGGTGACGTGATAGGCGAGGTGGAAGAGAGACCGCATACGGATTGGCTCCTGGGTTGGGTGAGAACGAGGGTTCAAAGGATCGCGCAGCCGCGCGGCAGGGACGACAGGGGTTCGGCGCCCGTCGGCGTCACCACCACCGTTTCCGAGGCACCGACGGTCCAGACGCCGTAGCTGCGCAGCGTGGCGGGCAGATGGAACACCATGCCGGGCTCGATCGGGCGCTCGACGCCGGAAAACAGGCTGAGAAGGGCGCCTTCCCCCCAGTCGGGCGCGAAGGCGATGCCCATGGAATAGCCGATGCGCTTGCGGAAGGCCGCCGTGTAGCCCTCGGCGTCGATCGCGCGTTGGGCCGCCTCGTGCGGGGCGGAACAGGGCGCGCCGGGGCGGATCGCCTCCAGCGCGGCATCCAGCGCGCGCAGCGCGCAATCCATCATGCGGCCTGCCTCGGCCGGCGGCGGGCCGATCCAGGCCGAGCGCATCAGGGCGGCGTGGTAGCGGGCGTGGCTTCCCGCCAGTTCCAGAAAGATCGGGTCTCCCGCCTCCAGCCGTCGCCGCCGCCACGTCATGTGCGGCAAGCCGCTGCGAGGGCCGGAGGAGACGAGCGGCTCCATGGCCATCGCCTCCGAGCCGGCGCGCGTCGCCTCGCCCAGCATGGCGGCGGCCACCGCGTTCTCGTCGCTCCCGGCACGGCAGGCTTCCAGGCCTGCCCGCATTCCGGCTTCGGCATAGGTCGCCGCACGGCGGATCGCGTCGATCTCGGCGGGTGACTTCACCGCGCGCAGCGGTGGCAGCAGGGCCGAGCCGTCCAGCAGCGCGTCGAGCTTCAGGCTCGCCGCGATCCGGGCGGCCAGCAGCGGCGAGACGAACCAGCCCCCCAGCTCCATCGCGGGACGCGCGATGCCGAGCGCGCCGAGGAGCCTTGCCAGCGCCTCGGCCGGGTCTTCGCCGTCGTCATATGCGGCGATGTCGGCGAGCCATGTGTTGGCGACCGCCCCCGGCTGTTCGAGGCGTCGCACCAGAAGATGCGGCGCGCCATCCACCGGCAGGACCAGCGCCTGAAAGGCGAAATAGCCGGCGGTCTGGCGTCCGGTCAGCCAGTAGATCGTCTCGGGGCTGGTGACGATCAGCGCCTCGAAGCCGGCCTCGCGCACGGCCCGTCCGGCTCGCGTCTGGCGCTCGGCGAACTCCGCTTGGCGAAAGGCCGCCTCCGAGCCCTGAATAGGGGCAAATTCGTGCATGGTTCTCTCTGCTCGATCGGGTGTCAGGCGCGTGCGAGCCACCCGAGGAAGCGGCTCTTGACGCTGTCGAAATGGAGTTCCATCGCGCTCGACGCGCCCGGCGCGTCCCCCGCCTCCACCGCGTCGATAACGGCCAGATGCTCGCGCGCCTGCTCGGCGAAGCGGTCATGGGTGCGCGTGATGGTGCAGCGGCGCGCGATGGCGCGCATTTCGGTCAGCATGTCGGGCAGGAGCGTCAGGCCCGCCGCCTCGGCCACCGCGTCGTGGAAGCGGTCGTCGTCCAGCCAGAACTGGTCGAAGGCGGTGTCCCGCCCCTCGGCATAGGTCCGCATCACCTCGCGCGAGGCCGCCAGCGCCGGCGTGAACGGCCGCCCGGCCGCCCGCGCAGCGGCCGCGCTTTCCAGGATGCGACGGACCTGGACGATCTCCAGCAGCTGTTCCAGCGTGACGGGCTGAACCATCAGAACGCCGTTGGGCAGGCGGGTGATGACGCTTTCCTTCTCCAGGCGCGAGATCGCCGCGCGCAAGGGCGTGCGCGAGATGCCGGAGGCCAGCGCAAGCGTCCGCTCGGTGAGAACGTCCCCGGTCGAGAAGGCGCCTTCGAGGATGCGTTGCTTGATGTCGCGATAGGCCTGCTGGGCCAGGGTTTCCCGTTCGCTCATGCCCGGAACCTCAACATGCGCCGACCGCGCGGTCGTGGCCGGCGGCCGATGGCTCGACCCAATCGCGGTCGAGAGCGGTGTCGAGATCGGCCAGGACGAAGACCGTGTCCGCCCGGAACTCGCGCGCTGAGCCGCCCGAATGGGCCCCAATGCCCTCGATGCGCGCTTTGCGGCAGCGCAGGCGACCGCGCGCGCTGTGGACGGTGGCGAACGGCTCGTTCGCCTCGTGCAGCACCGGATCCTGCTCGATATGCCGTTCGATGGGGCGAGCCGGGGGGAGGCCTTGGTTGGCGAGGACGGCGTCCGGATCGCCGCCGAGTTCGTGCATGTGATGGGCGAGGCTGCGTCCGGTGTCGACGCGTCGTTCGCCTAGCTCCGCAGCACTCAGCCATCCCGGCGCCGCGCGCGAGCCGACTTGGATCGGTGGCGCCGAACGGTCGCAGCCGGGCAGGCGGGCGTCGAGATGGAGCGCCGCGTCGCGCGTCACCTCTAGGCCCAGCGCCGCGCATTCGTCGGCGATGACCGCATGCGCCTTGCTTTCGGCCGAGCTGTCGGAGGGGCGGGTCAAGCAGGGGCCGCCGACCCCGAGGGCGTTGACGCGCGAGAGGACGCGCTCGACCGTCGCTGCGATCACGTCGCCCGTCATACCGACACCCCTTCGTCGACGTTCAGCGCCGTCGCGGGGCGACGGCCCGCCAGGGCTTCGAGGACGTTGCGCGCGGCCCCAAGGGCGACGCGCTCCAGCGCCTCGCCGGTGGTGCCGCCGAGATGCGGGGTGAAGATGACGCGCCCGCAGCGCCCGAGCGGGCCGGCCGGCGCACCGTGCGAATAGACGTCGAGCCCCGCCGCTAAGACGCGCCCCGCGTCCAGCGCCCGCGCCAGCGCCGCCTCGTCCACGAGCCCCGCCCGCGCCGTGTTGACGAGGATCGCGCCGGGCTTGAGGGCGGCGAGCGCTTGCGCGTCGATTAGGTGATGCGTTTGCGGGCGGAGCGGGGTGTGCAGCGAGACGAGATCGGCTCGAGCCAGGCCTTCCTGAAGGCTTGCGCAGCGGTCGAAGCCGCCGAGATCGGCGACGCGCGGCGAGTGGACGAGGACGCGCATACCGAACGCGGCCCTCAGCATCGCGCCGAGCCCCCGGCCCGTCGCCCCCCACCCGACGATCAGGGCGGTCTTCCCGGACAGCTCCACGAAGCGCTCGCGCTCGCGAAAGCCCGCCATGCCGTCCCGCTCGGCCCTGTCGGCCGCCGGAATGCGGCGCGCGGCGGCGAGCGCCAGACCCAGCGCCAGTTCGCAGACCGAGCGCGCATTGGCCCCCGGCGTGTTACAGACGAGGACGCCGCGCTCGGTTGCTGCCGCCTTGTCCACCGCATCGTGGCCCGTTCCGTGGACGACGACGACCCGCAACCGGTCGCCCGCCCGCATCGCGAAGCCGGAGAAACCCGCGTCGCGCGTGATCGCGGCCTCGCATCCCGCTACGAGACGCGCCACCATTTCCATGTCGGGCGCGGGGCAGGGGATCGGCTCGACGCCGTTGTCGCGCAGCAGCGACAGGCCCGCCTCGTGGATCGGCTGGACGATCAGACACTTCATGCGGCCGCTCCCTCGGAGCCCGGCGCCTTTTCCAGCCGAAGCAGGATCGCGTCGCGGGCGTGGTCGATATGCGCGCCCATCAACTGCCCTGCGCGCTCGCCGTCGCCCGCTCGCAGGGCCGCGATAAGGCCGAGATGCTCCTCGCAGCTCAGGCGGAAACGTTCGGGAACTTGGGTATGATCGAACATGCAGGTACGCCGGCGCAAATCCTCGATCGTCGCCAACATGGTGCGGCTGCCCGATGCGAGGGCCACGGCGCGGTGGAGGTCGTCGTCCACCCGGCGCTGCTCGTCCTCCTCGCCGGGGCCTTGGCCGAGCAGCCGCTCGACGCGCGCGGCCAAGGCGTCGAGGACTTGCGGTGCCAGCGACACGGCCTGCCGAGCACATGCCGACTCCAGCGCGGCGCGCAGGAAGAAGATTTCCTCGACCTGGGAGCGGGTCAGCCTACGTACCTTGAGAAAGCGCCCTTCCTGCGCGGCGAGCCCTTCCGCCTCGATCCGCTTGATCGCCTCGCGCACGGGGGTCCGCGACATGGCGAGAGCGTCCCCGAGCTTGGCTTCCTGCAGCGTGTCGCCCGGCGCGAGAGCGCCGGACAGGATCATGTCGAGAATCTTTCCATAGGCCTGCTGGGTCAGCCGCTGGCTCATCGCATGCCTCCTTTCGCTCGGGGCAGCCGTTTTTCCTCCAGCGCGTCGAGACAGTGGCCCAGGTCGGCGCGCGCGACGATCAGGGCGTCCTCCGCCTCGGCCTGCGAGACCGCGCGGAAGCGAACATGGCGTCCCGTCGGGCGCTGCGCCAGGCCAGGCAGGTCGACTGATGCGAGGGTCGCGATCTTGGGATAGCCGCCGGTCGTCTGCCGCTCGGCCATCAGCACCAGCGGGCGGCCGGAGGCCGGCACCTGGATCGACCCGGCGCAGGTGCCGTCCGAGACGATGTCGTGTCCGCCCTCGGCTGCGAGCACCGGACCGTCAAGTACCTGGGCCATCCGGTCGCGGGCGCTCGAAAGGACGAAGGGCGCGGACAGGAAGAGGCGCAGCATCTCGGCGCCGAAGCGATCGTCCTGCGGCCCCGGCACGACGCGCAGCGTGCGGGCCGGACGCTGGCCGAGGGGGCGGCGCAGGGCCAAGAGAGGGGCAGGGGCGGCGCGCCCGAGCGGCAGGCGGTCCCCGGC
>NZ_BBWS01000041.1:0-108272 GCF_001463925.1 Aureimonas sp. N4
CCGTCGTGACCGCCGATGCCGCTGCGAAGATGGGTCGATCGCGAGCCCATGACGGGGGGAACGTCGATACCGCCCGACAGGGCGAGATAGCCCCAGACGCAGCCGCGCAAGGCTCCGATGGTCAGGACGTCGCCGGGATGCAGGTCGTGGCTTTCCCAGGCGTGGAGCCGTTCCTCGCCCCTGCGGATGTCCATGTCGCCGCCCGTCACCGCGAAGCGCACGGGGCCGGAGACCTGGAACCGTCCACCGATCCCGGCGAATTCCAGCCCTGCGGCGTTCGGCTCGTTGCCGACGAGCGCGTTGGCGATGCGAAAGCTCGGCGGGTCCATCGGCCCCGCGCCCGAGACGCCGGCCTGGAGCCAACCCTTGCGGCCGAGGTCCTGAACCGAAGCCATCGGCCCGACCTGCAGGATGTCGAGCGCGCTCACAGCGGCACTCCGGCGATCGGCTCACCCTTCGCCACGGCCCGCTCCAACGCCGCGCCCTCGTCCGGCCCGACGGGGCGGAAGCGGACGCGATCGCCCGCCCGCAAGAGGCAGGGCTCCGGGCGGGCGGGGTCGAAGAGGCGCAGCGGCGTGCGGCCGATGAAGCGCCAGCCACTCGGGCCGGCGACGGAATTCACGCTGGCCTGCCGCCCGCCAATGCCGATCGAGCCGGCCTCGACGCGCTGGCGCGGCACCGACAGACGCGGCGTGTGCAACGCCTCCGGCAGCCCCCCGAGATAAGCGAAACCCGGGGCGAAGCCGATCATGTGCACGCGGTAGTGCGATCTGGCGTGCAGGGCGATCAGCGCGTCCGTCGTCATGCCCTTCATCGCGGCGAGATCGTCGAGGTCCACCCCGGCAGAGCCACCGTAGACCACGGGCACCTCGAACTGCCGCCCTCCATTAGGGGCGGCCGTGAGCCTTTCGAGGCGATCCAACAGAAGAGGCGCGAGATCCCCGCCACGTCGCACCGCCGGATCGTAGTGGACGAGAAGCGCGCGATAGGTCGGAACGACGTCCTCGACACCCGCGATCGGATCGACGGCCAGGCTGTCGGCCAACGCGATGACGCGCGCGTTGACGCCCTCGTCGATCGTGTCCGAGAGTTCCACTGACAGGGCGCTGTCGCCGCAGGCCAGGATGCGTGGAAATCGGTGGGGCATGCCGCGAGCGTCGTCTCCCTGATCGGCCGTCGGCCACCGCCATGGGCCAAGTCCGGCCCTTGCTCTTTCAGTATACCAATCGTATGTCGGAGGCAAGGATGCTGGGCCGCAAGCTTCGGACGCGGCGATGGGGCAGGGCTGGGATATGCGCACGATCGATCTCAACTGCGACATGGGCGAGAGCTTCGGCGCATGGACGATCGGCGACGACGAGGCGATGCTCGACCTCGTGACCAGCGCCAACGTCGCCTGCGGCTTCCATGCGGGCGATCCGTCGGTGATGCGTCGAACCATCCTGTCCGCCAAGGCGCGGGGCGTTTCGGTCGGTGCCCATCCCTCCTTCATGGACCTCTACGGGTTCGGACGCCGGCGCATCGCGGGCGAGCGACCAGAGGATCTAGAGGCGCAGATCGTCTATCAGATTGCCGCCATGCAGGGCATGGCGGCGGCCTTGTCCTGGCCGATGACCCACGTCAAGACGCACGGGGCGCTCGGCAACATGGCCGCCGAAGACGCCGAGCTCGCAGCGCTCTGCGTGCGCGCGATCATGGCGATAGATCCCGATCTCGTCTTCGTCACCCTGCCTTACTCCAAAACCATGGAGGCCGCGCGGAAGGCGGGCCTGCGCACGGCCTGCGAGGTCTATGCCGACCGCACCTATGACGAGACCGGCATGCTCACCTCGCGCCAGCGCGAGGGGGCGGTGATCCATGAGGTCGAACGCAGCGTCGATCAGGTTCTCGCCATGGTCGAGGGCGGCTTCATACCGACGCTCGGCGGCGAGCGTCTGCCCGTCGAGGCCGACACGATCTGCATTCATGGCGACACGCCGGGCGCGGTCGGCACCGCGCGCGCGCTTCGCGCCGCGCTCGCGGCTCACGGCCTGTCCTTCGCCCCCTTCGCCGCCCCGCGCCGCTGACGCCCGCGCTTCCCGGAGATCATCATGACACGCACGGTCTACCTCAACGGCGAATGGCTGCCCGAAACCAAGGCCAAGGTTTCCGTCTTCGATCGCGGCTTTCTCTTCGCCGATGCGATCTACGAGGTGACGGCGGTGATTGGCGGCAAGCTGATCGACTATGCCGGCCACGGCGCGCGGTTGCGCCGCTCGCTGGGGGAACTCGCCATTCCCTGTCCCTTGTCGCAGGAGGCGCTCCTCGCCGTCCATCGCGAGATCGTCCGGCGCAACGCGCTCGACGAAGGGCTAATCTATCTCCAGGTCTCGCGCGGCGTGGCCGACCGGGATTTCGCCTTTCCCAAGGGCGCCGAACCGACGCTCGTTTTGTTCACGCAGGCCAAGCCCGTCCTCGACAATCCGCGCACGAAAACGGGCCTGTCGATCGCCACGGTGCCGGACTGGCGTTGGGAGCGCCGCGACATCAAGACCGTCCAGCTCCTCTATCCTTCCATGGCCAAGATGGAGGCGATGCGGCGAGGGGCGGACGACGCCTGGCTCGTCGAGGACGGGTTCGTCACCGAGGGCAGCGCGGCGACCGCCCATATCGTCACGAAGAACGGCGTCCTCGTCACGCGGCCCCTGTCGAACGCGATCCTGCACGGGATCACCCGAGCCAGCATCCTCGACCTTGCCCGCGCCGAAGGGATCGCGGTGGACGAGCGGCCCTTCACCGTGGCCGAGGCCAAGGAGGCGGCCGAGGCCTTCATCACCTCCGCCACGAATTTCGCCATGCCCGTCGTGTCGATCGACGAAGCGCTGATCGGCTCCGGCCGCCCCGGTCCGATAGCCGCCCGGCTGAGGGACCTCTACATCGCGGATCGGCTGGCGACGGCCCTTTGAATTCACGCTGGCCGTGAATTCGGCCGGCCGATCCTCGCCGCGCTTGCGCGCTTCGGAGCGTCGACCGGCAGAGGCCGAGATGATCGATCCCCGGCTCAGGCCCGGATGGCGCTCGGGACTTTGTTTCGGCTGAGGATGAGGGCGACGGTCGTTGCTCCGCAGAGCGCGGCGATCGGCAGCAACGCATAGAGGAGTTGCTGCGGGCCCATGCCGCTCGCCAGCAGCCAGCCGGCAAAGAGCGGGCCGGCGATCGACCCGAAGCGCCCGACCGAGACGGCCAGTCCGACGCCGACGCCGCGCACTTCGAGCGGGTAGCATTGCGGCGCGATGCCGTAGAGCAGCGCCTGCACGCCGATCAGCGTCGCACCCACAAACGCCCCGGTGAGAAGCGCCGCCGCGACATTGCCTGCCGGGACCATGGCGAGAAGCGCGATCGCCAGCATCAGCCCGCCGAAGCAGAGGGCGGCCGAAAGGGCGGGCCGTCGGCTGTCGAGGAAGCGGCCGCCGAGGATCGCGCCCAGGGACCCGCCGATATTGAAGACGATCTGGACCAGCGAGGCCGTGTCCCTGGTAAAACCGAGCGAGACGAGGATTTGCGGCAGCCAGTTGAGGAGGAGATAGACGACCACGAGGCCGAAGAAGAAGGCGGTCCAGAGCAGCAGCGTCTGAGCCAGCGCGCCGCTGCCCAGAAGCACGTCGCGGCGGCGGGCCGAGCCTTTGCCGGTCTGCGTCACGCGGAACGGCGCCATCCATGTCAGGAGCGGTGCGATCAGAAGAAGCGGCAGGATGCCGCCGACCACGAAGATCGACCGCCAATCGTCATGCAGGCCCATCATCGCGACGAGGCTCGCCAGCGCTCCGCCCAGCGGCACGCCGGCATACATGAAGGCGACGGCCCGGCCGCGCCGCTCGGGCGAGACGGATTCCGCCGCGATGGCGATGAGATTGGGCAGCGCGCCGCCGAGGCCGACGCCCGTCAGGAAGCGCATGAGAACGAGATGCTCGAACGTGCCGGCAAAGGCAGTGCCGATCGAGAACAGGCCGAACACGGCAAGCGACAGCGCAAGGCCGGTGCGCCGCCCCCAGCGATCGGCGATCACCCCGCCGCCGAGCGCGCCGAAGACGAGGCCGAAGGTCGCGGCCGAAAAGAACAGCCCCATCTGGTCGGGCACCAGCCGGAAGGCGGGCACGAGCTTGGGCGCGGCGACCCCCGCGGCCTGAAGGTCGAAGCCTTCGATGATCGCGGCGAGAAACACGAGCGTGAGCGCGCGCGTCCCTCCACGGGCATGAGTGGCTGTGGTCATGATCGTCTCCTCCCAGAGGCCGCTTGTGCGGCTGTCATGCATTCGCTCGGCCCGCTCCCGGCATCGCTCCCAAGCGAATGCCGCCTCCATCGGCGGGCTGGAGCCTCGTGAACCGTTTTCTCAGACGGCTGGGCGTCTCGGCCTCGTCAGGCCGCGCCCGCTCGCGTCAGACGTCTTTCCAGATGCGCGACAGGAGTCCGCGAAGCGTCTCGCGCTCCTTCGATGTCAGCGCGCCGAACGTGCGCTCTTCCTGTGCGAGTGCGCGCTCGCGCCAGTCGGCCACGGCCCGAGCACCCAAAGGGCTGAGATGCAGGCGCTGGATGCGCTGGTCCTCGGCATCGGCGCGCCGTTCGATCAAGCCGCGCCCGTCGAATTCCGCCAGCATGGGCGCGAGATTGGCCCGCTGAAGCCGCGCCTGACGCCCGATCTCGGCGGCCGTGATGCCCGGTGTCTCCTCGATCAGGCAGAGCACCGTGAAGGAGACCGGCTTGATCTCGTCGCCCAGCGCCTCTGCAAAGCCCGCCAGATCCAGGATCGAGGCGCGGCGCAGGTGATAGCCGAGAAGATCGTCCAGCACGGGACGCGCCATCAGATCGATCTTGCCGGCCTTCGTTCCCATTCCCGCTCCCGCTCCGATTTTCGAAATCGGCCGCCACAACCTCTTGCCAGATCAATACCGTTATGAAATATAGCAGTCAATCGCTATTTCAGATAGCAATATCCGAGATCTCCCCGAGAGCCTCGGATGTCTGGGGAGGAGACCAGATGAGTGCCACCGGAAACCTGTTTCGCCGGATGAATCCGATGAGCGGCGAGGTCGCGAGCCAAGCGCGCGCGCAGACGCCGGACGAGGCGCGGGCCGCCGTCGATATGGCCACCAAGGCCCTGCCCGCTTGGGCCGCGCTCGGGCCGAATGCCCGCCGCGCCGCGCTCCTGAAGGCCGCCGACTCGCTCGCCGCCAAGGGCGACGCCTTCGTGGCCGCCATGATGGCCGAGATCGGCGCGACGGAGGACTGGGCGCGCTTCAACGTGATGCTCGCCGCCTCCATGCTGCGCGAGGCCGCCTCGCTGACCACGCAGGTTTCGGGCGAAGTCATCCCGTCCGACAAGCCGGGATGTCTCGCCATGGCCATCCGCGAGCCGGCGGGCGTGGTGCTCGGCATCGCGCCCTGGAACGCGCCGGTGATCCTGGGCGTCCGGGCGCTCGCGACCCCGCTCGCCTGCGGCAACGCCGTGGTGTTCAAGGCGAGCGAGCTGTGCCCGCGCACGCATGGGCTGATCGTCGAGGCGCTGGCCGAGGCCGGCCTGCCGGACGGGCTGGTGCAGCTCGTCACCAACGCGCCCGAGGATGCGAGCGAGGTCGTCGGCGCGCTGATCGACCATCCGGCCGTGCGCCGCGTCAACTTCACCGGCTCCACCGCTGTCGGGCGCATCGTGGCTGTGCGGGCCGCTCAGAACCTCAAGCCCTGCGTGCTCGAACTCGGCGGCAAGGCCCCGCTTCTGGTTCTCGAAGATGCCGACCTCGATGAAGCGGTGAAGGCCGCCGCCTTCGGCGCCTTCTTCAACCAGGGCCAGATTTGCATGTCGACCGAGCGGCTCATCGTGGTCGATGCCGTGGCCGACGCCTTTGTCGAGAAGTTCACCGCCAAGGTGCGAACGCTCGCGGCGGGCGATCCGCGAAAGGGCGCAACGCCGCTCGGCGCGGTGGTGGACGTGAAGACGGCCGAGAAGCTGAAAGCGCTGGTCGATGACGCCGTGTCTAAGGGCGCGCGAGTTGTCGCGGCCGGGGAGGCGGAGGGCGTGCTCGTGCCCGCCCATGTCGTGACGGGCGTCACGTCAGATATGCGCCTCTATTCCGAGGAAAGCTTCGGCCCGGTGGTCGCGGTGATCCGCGCGCGGGACGAGGCGGACGCGATCCGCATCGCCAATGACAGCGAATACGGTCTCTCGGCCTCCGTCTTCACGCGCGACGCCGCGCGCGGCTTGCGTGTCGCGCGGCAGATCCGCTCCGGCATCTGCCATGTGAACGGTGCGACGGTGCATGACGAGGCGCAGATGCCCTTCGGCGGCACCGGGGCGTCGGGCTACGGACGCTTCGGCGGCCGAGCCGGCATCGCCGAGTTCACCGAGCTGCGCTGGATCACGGTGGAAACCGAGCCCGGCCACTTCCCGATCTAGGAGACTGTTTCGAAAGTCCGCCGGGTCGGCTCGACGGTTCTTTTCGTCCCGGCCCTCGTTGCCAATGTCAGCCGATGCTGACCTAGCATCGACTGCGTTTGGCGCCTTGGCCTGAACCGAAAATCCCGCGCCGATCCTCCGCCGGGAACTTCCGAAACAGTCTCTAGGCTGCCCCGCGCGCACTCTTCCGAAATTCCGACATTCACGAAGGACACGACGCTCATGAGCGAGACCGTGAACACCGCCGACATCGTCACCGCCGACATCACGGATGGCATCGCCTGGGTGCGCTTCAACCGGCCCGAGAAGCGCAACGCCATGAGCCCGGCGCTCAATCGGCGCATGATGGAGGTGCTGGATGAGCTGGAGTTCCGCGAGGATGTCGGCGTCCTCGTCCTTACCGGAGAGGGCAGCGCCTTCACTGCCGGCATGGACCTCAAGGAATATTTCCGCGAGACGGAGGCGAAGGGTCTGGCCGGCGTGCGCCAGAGCCAGCGCGAGAGCTATGGCTGGTGGCGGCGGCTGCGTTGGTATCAGAAGCCGACCATCGCCATGGTCAATGGCTGGTGCTTCGGCGGCGGTTACGGCCCGCTCTTCGCCTGCGACCTCGCCTTCGCCGCCGACGAGGCGAAGTTCGGCCTGTCGGAGATCAACTGGGGCATCCTGCCGGGCGGCGGGGCCACCAAGGTCGCCGTGGAACTCATGCCCTTCCGGCAGGCCATGTACCACGCGATGCTGGGCGAGCCGATCGACGGGCAGAAGGCTGCCGCCTGGGGCCTCGTCAACGAGAGCCTGCCGCTGGAGCGCCTGAAGGACCGGGTGACGGAGGTGGCCAAGGTGCTGCTCGCCAAGAACCCGGTCGCACTGAAAGCCACCAAGGACGCCGTGCGCCGCGTCGGGATCATGGCCTATGACGAAGCCGAGGATTACCTCGTGCGCGCTCAGGAGGCGGCCAATTCCTTCGACAATGAAGGCCGCAAGGAAGGCATCCGCCAGTTCATCGACGAGAAGGCCTACAAGCCGGGTCTGGGCGCCTACGACAAGACCAAGAGTCAGGGCTGACGACGGTTCGCTCTTCGTCGGTTCGACTGGGAGGGAGAACCCAAATCATGCAAGACTGGATTGCCCCCGATCCGGTGGGCCTGCACGCGCAGGCGCGCCCGGAGAAGACCGCCCTGGTCGATCTGGCGACCGGGCGGCGCTGGACCTATCGGGCTTTGGACGAGGCGATTGGGAAGGCTTGCGGCGTGCTGGACGCGCTCGGCCTGCGGCCGGGCGACCGGCTCGCCGCCATCGCCCGCAACTCGGCCGATCTCGCCATCGCGTTCAAGGCGTGTCTGCGCTCCGGCATCATCTTCACGCCGCTGAACTGGCGTCTCGCCCCCGCCGAGCTCGACGCGATCCTCGCCGACTGCACCCCGGCGCTGATCCTCACAGACCGGGCGGCCGTGGGTTTCACCCCGCCGAAGGGCGCTGGGGTTCTGGAGGTCGGCGCCTTCACTGCGCGGTGCGAGGCGGCGGAGCCGGCTGGGCGAGGCCCGGCGCGCGATGCCGGCGAGCCCTGTGTTATCCTCTACACGTCCGGCACGTCGGGCACGCCCAAGGGCGTCATTCTGACGCCGCAGACGCTGTTCTTCACCGGCGTCAATTTTGGCGTGCTCGGCCATGTCACGTCGGACTCGGTGTTCCTCGCCGAGTCCCCGATGTTCCACGTGATTGGGCTCGTCACCTCATTTTGGCCGCCGCTCCTTCAGGGCGGCACGGTGCTGGTCTCGCCGGGCTTCGACCCCGCCACCACCAATGCAAGGCTTGCCGATCGCGCGCTGGGGATCACGCATTACTTCTGCGTCCCCCAAATGGCGGCGGCGCTGCGTGGGGCTGACGGATTCGCCCCGGAGAACTGGTCGCTCAAGGCGCTCTTCACGGGCGGGGGGCCGAATCCGCCCGCCAACATTCGATGGTGGCTGGACCGGGGCGTCGCGATGGTGGACGGCTACGGCATGACCGAGGCCGGCACGATCCTCGGAATGCCGCTCGACCCCGCGCTGATCTCGGCCCATGCCGGGACGGTCGGGCAGGCGGGTCCGGCGACCGCCATCCGCATCGTCGATGCCGGAGGGCGGGACGCACCGGACGGCACGGCCGGGGAAATCCTCGTCAAGGGACCGCACGTGACGCCGGGCTACTGGAACCGGCCAACTGAGCGCGCGAGCGCCTTCACGCCGGACGGCTGGCTGCGCACCGGCGACATCGCGGTGCGCGACGCGGACGGGTTCGTCACGATCGTCGACCGACGCAAGGACATGTTCATCTCGGGCGGCGAGAACGTCTATCCCGCCGAGGTCGAGTTCGCGCTTACCGAGCATCCTGGCGTGTCGGCCGCCGCCGTGCTCGGCGTGCCGGACACCAGATGGGGCGAGGTCGGCCACGCCTTCGTCATCCTGGAGCCTGGCTTCGAGGGAGGCGAAAGCGAGCTGCGCGCCCATTGCGAAGCACGGCTCGCTCGCTTCAAAGTGCCCAAGACGTTCCAGATCGTGGACGCGCTGCCCCGCACCGCGACGGGCAAAATCCGCAAGAACCGGCTTCGCGAGAGCCTCATGCCCTGACCGGCGCGCCGAACCCGCCCGAAGACGCACCGCGCCGCCGCAGCCCGTTGGGAGACACCATGCGCACACAAGTCGCCATCGTCGGAGCCGGCCCCGCCGGTCTCATTCTCGCCCATCTCCTCCATGCCAGCGGCATCGAGGCCGTCGTGATCGAGCGCCAGACCCGCGCCTATGTGGAGGGGCGGGTGCGCGCCGGCGTCCTCGAACAGGGCACGGTGGACTGCCTCACCAAGCTCGGATTGGATGAGAGGCTGCGCCGGGAGGGGCTGCGCCATTCCGGCACGCACCTCTCCAGCGACGGCGAGGATTTCCGCATCGACCTCGAAGCGGCTTCCGGCGGTTCCTGCGTCACGGTCTATGGCCAGCAGGAGGTGACGCACGATCTCTTCGAGGCGGCCGAGGCGCGGGGGCTCACGATCCTGTTTGAGGCGGATGAGGTGCGCCTCCACGATATCGAAACGGACAGGCCCGCCGTCACCTGCCGCACGCCGGCCGGCGAGCATCGCCTCGATTGCGACTTCGTGGTCGGCTGCGACGGGTTTCACGGCGTCTGCCGCGCGGCCATCCCGGCCGACATCCTGCGCCATTTCGAACGCGTCTATCCGTTCGGCTGGCTCGGCATCCTGACCGAGCGCCCGCCGGTGGCCGAGGAACTGGTCTATGCCAGCCACGAGCGCGGCTTCGCGCTGGCCTCCATGCGCTCCATGACCCGCAGCCGCTACTACATCCAATGCGACATGGACCAGCGGCTGGAGGATTGGCCGGACGAACGGATCTGGGACGAGCTGGCGCTGCGTCTCGGCCCGAGCCTCGGCGCGCGGCTCCAGCGCGGGCCGTCCTTCGAGAAGAGCATCGCGCCGCTGCGCAGCTATGTCGCCGAGCCCATGCGCCACGGCCGCCTGTTCCTGGCGGGAGACGCCGCCCATATCGTCCCGCCGACAGGCGCCAAGGGGCTCAATCTCGCGGTGTCGGACGTTTCGATGCTGGGCGAGGCGCTGGCGGAGTATTACGCCGAGCGCTCGGTGGCGGGGATCGACGCCTATTCGGCGCGGGCGCTGGCGCGCGTCTGGAAGGCCGAGCGCTTCTCCTGGTGGTTCACCTCGCTCACCCACCGTTTCCCGCAGACGGGCGCCTTCGAGCGACGGATGCAGCTGGCAGAACTCGACTATCTCCGCACCTCTCCCCGCGCGCAGGCGGCGTTCGCCGAAAACTATGTCGGCCTGCCGCTCATCTGAACCCGCGCGCCAGTTCGTGGGTTCAACCGGGTATCGAAACCCGCTCGCCCTCTCGCGAATAGGCCGCGCCCGGCCCCGATCGATCCAGAAAGGCAAGCGACCATGAAGGTGATCCACTTCCTGATGACTTTGAGCTTGGGACTTGCCGCAAACCCCGCGCTGGCCGCGTCCGCCGACACCGCCTTGCCCGGCTATGCCGATGGCGCGGAGGTGATCCGCGTCACGGGCGATCGTCCGCAGATCGACGAGATCGGCGGCATCGTCTATTCGCAGGTGCGCACGATGCGCGCCAACCGGGCGATGCGCATGACCCTGCTCGTGCCGCGCACCCCCGACCTGAAGCCCGCCATCCTCTATGTGCCCGGCGGCGGCTTCACGACGGCCGATTACGAGAAGTTCTTCGAAATGCGCTCGGCGCTGGCCGAGGCCGGCTTCGTCGTGGCGGCGGCCGAATATCGCGTGGTGCCGAACGTCTTCCCCGCGCCCTTGGAAGACGGCAAGGCGGCGGTGCGCTACCTCAGAGCCCATGCGGCGGACTATGGCATCGACCCCCAGCGGATCGGCGTCCTCGGCGATTCCGCCGGCGGCTGGCTGGCGGAGCTTCTGGCGACGACCGGCGGCGAGACAGCCTATGACACGGGCGATTTCCTCGATCAGCCGTCCGACGTGCAGGCCGCCGTTTCGCTCTATGGCATCTCGGACGTGCGCAATATCGGCGAGGGCTTTCCGCCCGAGCGGGATAAGGTGCACGCCTCGCCCGCCGTCACCGAAGCCCTTCTCGTCAACGGCCCGGCCTTCAACACATTCCCGGGCGCTCCGGTGACCAGCGACCCGGCCAAGGCGCTGGCGGCGGGGGCGATGGGCCATCTCGACGGGAAGAAGCCGCCGATGCTCCTGATGCACGGCAGCGCCGACACGCTCGTCTCGCCCATCCAGAGCCAACAGCTCTTCGAAGCGCTGCGCGCGCGCGGCAACCCGGTGGATTACGTGCTCGTCGAGGGTGCCGCGCATGGCGATCTCCCCTGGTATCAGCCCGCGCTGATCGACCGTGTGACGGCTTGGTTCAAGAAGACGCTGGGCGAGCCGATCAAGGGCGCGGCGGATCAGTCGGGCGCGTCGTCGCGCCTCTGAGCCCCGCGGCGGGTGGGGCGTCCCGGCCGTCGCCTTCGCTGTATACAGGCCGCCGCGAACCCATTTGACATCGCACAGTTCCAGCTGAATTTTCGGGTTGATTAGAACTGTTCTTGCCGACTGCCTGCCCGATCTGTATACAGGTCGTGTTCCATCGTTCTGGGAGGATGTGATGGGAATGAACGCCGCCTTTCCGCTCAACGCCTGGTATGCGGCCGCTTGGGGCCACGAGGTCGGCCGAGCGCTGTCGCCGCGCAAGATCTGCAATCGCGACATGGTCCTCTACCGCAAGGAGGACGGGACGGTCGCCGCGCTGGAGGATGCCTGCTGGCACCGGCTCCTGCCGCTGTCGCTCGGGCGTCTGGACGGAGACACGGTGATCTGCGGCTATCACGGCCTCGCCTTCGACGGCACGGGGCGCTGCACCCACATGCCCGCCCAGCGCACCATCAATCCTTCGGCGCGCGTGCGCAGCTATCCCGTGGTCGAACGCCACCGTCTCCTCTGGGTCTGGCCGGGCGACCCGGCGCTTGCCGACCCCGCCTTGATGCCCGACTTCCACTGGAACGACGGCACCGACTGGGTGGGCGAGGGCGGCACCTATTACGGGCTCAAGGCGAACTACCGCCTCATCATCGACAATCTCCTCGACCTCACGCACGAGACCTATGTCCATGCGGGCTCGATCGGCGACGAGCATGTGACGCAGACGCCCTTCGACGTGACCCATACCGACCGCAAGGCGGTGGTCACGCGCTGGATGAAGGGCATCGAGCCGCCGCCCTTCTGGGCGCGCAATCTCGGCAAGCCGGGTCTTGTCGACCGCTGGCAGATCATCCACTTCGAAGCGCCCTCGATCGTCGCGGGGGATGTCGGCGTCGCGCCCATCGGCACCGGCGCGCCGGAGGGCGACCGCTCGCAAGGCGTCAACGGCTTCTTCCTCGCCGCCATCACGCCCGAGACCGACGGCTCCTGCCACTATTTCTGGAATTTCGTGCGCAGCTTCGCGACCGACGACGAGGCACTGACGCAGCGCATCAACGTCGCCCATGCCAATCCGGAGCGCACCGGCCTCTACGATCAGGACGTGTTCGTTCTGGAAGCGCAGCAGGCGGCGATCGACAACAATCCGCGCACCCCCTTCTACAATCTCAACATCGACATGGGCTCGCTCTGGGCGCACCGGCTGATCGACCGGATGGTGCAGGCCGAGCGGCCGCTCGAACCGCTGGCGGCGGAAGCGGCGGAATAGCCGGGTCGGGGAGGGCAGGGCTCATGGCCGAGATCGACGACTGGATGCGCGCGCGGGTGCGTGCCGCGCGGGACCTTTCGCCCGACGTGCGGATGCTGGAGATCGAGCCGCCGCCGGGGCGCTTCGTGCCGCCCTCGCCGGGCAGTCATCTGCGCTTTTCGCTGGAGATCGCAGGGCGCCCCGACCGGCGCTCCTATTCGGTGGTCGGCCCCTGCGAGGACGGCGTCTGGCGCATCGCCGTCAAGCGTCTGCCGGACAGCCGGGGCGGGTCGCGCCACATGGGTGCGCTGGAGGCGGGCGCGCACCTTCTCGTCAGCGGCCCGCACAACCATTTTTCCCTGTCGCCCGCCCGGCCCGCCTATCTGCTTCTGGCCGGGGGCATCGGCATCACGCCGCTCGTCTCCATGGCGCACGCGCTTCAGCGCAAGGGCGCAGCGTTCCGCCTGCTCTACGCCGCGCGCAGCCGGGCGCACGCTGTCTTGGCGGACGAGTTGCGCGAGGCGATCGGCGAGCGGCTGGAGCTTTATCTTGACAGCGAAGGGCAGCGCATCGATTTCGACGCGGCCTTTGCGGCTCTTCCGCCCGGCGGCGAGGCCTATGTCTGCGGGCCGATCGGAATGCTGGAGGCCGCGCGCCGGGCCTGGGTGCGCGCCGGGCGCCCGCCAGAGGAACTGCGCTTCGAGACCTTCGGCAATAGCGGCGCTCACGCCGCCGAGCCCTTCCGCATCACGATCCCGCGCCTTGGGCGCGTCATCGAGGTGCCGCGCGACCGCACCATGCTGGAGGCGCTGGAGGCGGCGGGCGTCGAGATGATCCACGATTGCCGGCGCGGCGAATGCGGCATCTGCGCGCTCGACATCGTGTCGGTGGAGGGCGAGGTCGATCATCGCGACGTGTTCTTCTCCGACGAGGAGAAGGCCGGCAACGCCAAGCTCTGCACCTGCGTCTCCCGCGTGGTGCGAGGCGACATCGTCCTCGACACGCCCGACCGCTTCGAATGAGCGCCCTGCCCGACGAAGGAGCCGAGCCGTCGCTGTCGCAGACCGTGCGCGCGCTCCTCGCGTTGCGCGAGGCGGTGCTGGAGGGCGCGCTGCAACCGGGCGAGCGCATCTCCGAGCCGTCCATGGCCAAACGTATCGGCCTGTCGCGGACGCCCATCCGCGCCGCGCTGATGCGGCTGGAGGAGGAGGGGCTTCTCGACGCGCTGCCGACCGGCGGCTACGCCGTGCGCGCCTTCACCGAAGGCGACATTCTCGACGCGATCGAAATTCGCGGCGTCCTGGAAGGCACAGGCGCGCGGCTCGCCGCCGAGCGGGGCGCGTCGCCCGAGCTTCTGACGCAAGCGCGCGCGTGTCTGGCCGAGATCGACGCGCTGATGGCGGAGGATCGGCTGCCCGGCGACGGGTTCCAGGACTACGTGCCGCTGAACGCGCGCTTCCATGCGCTGCTTCTGGACCTCGCGCAGTCGCCGACGCTCGCCCGCCAGATGGAGCGGGCGACCGCCATTCCCTTCGCCTCGCCCTCGGCCTTCGTCATGGCGCAGTCGCAGCTGTCCGAGGCGCGCACCATCCTGACGCTGGCGCAGGAGCAGCACCGCGCCGTGATCGAGGCGATCGAGCACCGCGAGGGCGCGCGGGCCGAAAGCCTGATGCGCGAGCACGCCAAGCTCGCCATCCGCAACCTGCGGCTGGCGCTGGAAAACCGCCGGGCACTCGGCCTCGTGAAAGGGGCCTCGCTGATCCGGCTCAGGCCGCCGGACAGCTGACGACACCGGCGCGCGAAGGGCGGGGAGGCCCGGCGCGGTCGCTTGCCACGATACGACGACAAAAGGGGGAGGAAACCCATCATGATGAAACGCCGCCAAGTCCTGAAGACGCTTCTGATCTCGGCCGCGCTGATGCTGCCGGCTGGCGCGGCGCTTGCCGCCGATGCCGTGAAGGTCGGGCTGATCCTGCCGATGACCGGCCCCTTCGCCTCGACGGGGCGGCAGGTGGAGGCCGGCGCCAAACTCTATATGGCTGAGCATGGCGACGAGGTGGCGGGCCACAAGATCGAGCTGATCCTGCGCGACGACACGGCCAATGCCGAGCAGACGCGCCGTATCGCGCAGGAGCTGGTGACGCGCGAGAAGGTGCAGGTTCTGGCGGGCTTCGGCCACACGCCGCTCGCCATGGCGGCCGCGCCGCTCGCCACGCAAGGCAAGGTGCCGATGATCGTCATGGCGGCGGGCACTTCGGTCATCACCGAGAAGTCGCCCTTCATCGTGCGCTCTTCCTTCACCCTGCCGCAGGTGACGGAGCCGCTGGCCAGATGGGCCAAGGACAACAAGATCGAAAAGGTCGTGACGCTGGTCGCCGATTACGCGCCGGGGCTCGATGCCGAGAAGGCCTTCTCCGACACGTTCACCAAGGCGGGCGGGCAGATCGTGGAATCGATCCGCGTGCCGCTCGCCAACCCGGACTTCGCGCCCTTCCTTCAGCGCGTGCGGGACGCGAAGCCAGACGCCGTGTTCTCCTTCGTGCCGTCCGGCGTCGGCTCGGCCCTGATGAAGCAGTTCGACGATCGCGGCCTCGCCCAGGCCGGCATCCGCCTGATCGCGACCGGCGACGTGACCGACGACGACCTCTTGAACAAGATGGGCAAGGCCGCGCTTGGCACCATCACCACCCATCATTATTCCGCCGCGCACGATTCGCCGGAGAACAAGGCTTTCGTGAAGGCGTTCGAGGCCGCGAACGGGGGAATGAGGCCCAATTTCATGGCCGTCGGCGGCTATGACGGCATGGCCCTGATCTACGAGGCGCTGAAGAAGACGGGCGGCGACGCCAAGGGCGAGGCGCTGGTGAACGCGATGAAGGGCCTGAGCTGGACCAGCGTGCGCGGCCCCGTCTCCATCGATCCCGAGACGCGCGACATCGTCCAGACCGTCTATTTCCGCGAGGTGAAGGAACAGGACGGCCAGCTCTGGAACGTCGAGTTCGACAAGGTCGAGGCGGTCAAGGACCCGGTCAAGGCCGCGAAGAAATAGGCGTCTTGCCGGGCGGGGCCGAAGCGCGCCGCCCCGATTCGCCCGAAGGGAGCGGCCCGCACGGGGCCGCCCCGTCGCCTGTCCCGGCCAACCGGAGCCGCCATGCTGACCATCCTGTTCGACGGCATCGCCTATGGGATGCTGCTCTTCATTCTCGCCTGCGGCCTGTCGGTGACGCTCGGCCTGATGAACTTCGTCAACCTCGCCCACGGCGCCTTCGCCATGGCGGGCGGCTATGTCACGGTGGTGCTGACGCAGCGCTACGGAGTGCCCTTTCTTCTGTGCCTTCCGCTGGCGTTTCTCGCGAGCGCGGCGATCGGCGCGGTGCTGGAGCGCACGCTCTATCGCCGGCTCTACGGGGCGAGCCATCTCGATCAGGTCCTGTTTTCGCTGGGCATCATCTTCATGTCGATCGCGGCGGTGGACTATCTCATGGGCTCCAGCCAGCAGATCATCCTCCTGCCGGACTTCCTGCGCGGGCGGTTCGAGCTGGGGGGCGTGCAGATCGGCGTCTATCGCCTCTTCATCATCCTCGTCTGCGCCGCGCTGACGATCGCGCTGCAATGGACGCTGTCGCGCACGCGCTTCGGCAGCCGGCTGCGCGCGGCGGTCGATGACGGGCGCGTGGCGCGCGGGCTCGGCATTCCCGTCAATCTCGTCTTCTCCGCCACCTTCGCGGTCGGCTCCGGGCTCGCGGGCCTCGGCGGCGCGCTGGGTGGCGAAATCCTCGGTCTCGACCCCACCTTTCCCCTGAAGTTCATGATCTACTTCCTCGTCGTGGTGACGGTGGGCGGCACAAGCTCCATGACCGGCCCCTTTCTCGCCGCGCTGATCCTCGGCATCGCGGATGTCGCGGGCAAATATTACGTGCCCGAGTTCGGCGCCTTCACCGTCTATGCCGTGACCGTCGCGCTTCTTCTCTGGCGGCCCTACGGGCTCGTGTCGCGGGAGGGTGGGCGATGAGCGCGGTGGATCGCAGCGCACCGCCCGTGCCCCTGCCGCTCGCGGGCGCGCAAGGCCAAGCCTCGGCAGCCTCCACGCTCCTGCGCCGGCGCAGCCGCTGGGGCCTCGGCGAGATCACCTTCTGGGCGGCGGCGGCCGCCAGCCTCGTCGTCGCGCCGGACTATCTTCTTCTCCTCAACGAAATCGCGATCCTCGCGCTCTTCGCCCTCTCGCTCGATCTCATCCTCGGCTATGCCGGGATCGTCTCGCTCGGCCACGCCGCCTTTTTCGGCTTCGGCGCCTATGCGGCAGGCCTCTTCGCGCGCGACGTCTACGGCGAGCCGGTGACGGGGCTGCTCGTCGCGGGAGCGGCCTCGGGGTTGCTGGGCTTTGCCACAAGCTTCCTCGTGCTTCGCGGCTCCGACCTCACGCGTCTGATGATCACCCTTGGCCTCGCGCTGATGCTGTTCGAGGCCGCAAACCGCTTCGCCGGGATCACGGGCGGGGCGGATGGGCTTCTCGGCATCACCATGCTGCCGGTGCTCGGCCTCTTCGAATTCGATCTCTGGGGGCAGGTCGCCTATGCCTACAGTCTCGGTGTCCTCTTCGTGCTGTTTCTCGTGGCGCGGCGGGTTGTCCATTCGCCCTTCGGCCTTTCACTGATCGCCATCCGCAACAACCCCTTGCGCGCGGCGGCCCTTGGCATGGCTCCTCGACGCCGGCTGGTCGCGGTCTATACGCTGGCCGCCGCCTATGCCGGCGTCGCCGGGGCGCTTCTGGCGCAGACGACGCAGTTCGTCTCGCTCGACGTTCTCGCCCTCCATCGCTCGGCCGACGCGCTGCTCGTGCTCGTTCTCGGCGGGGCCGGCTATCTCTATGGCGGGCTGATCGGCGCGGCGATCTTCCGCGTGCTGCAGGAATGGCTGTCGGGCATCACGCCGCAATATTGGCAGTTCTGGATCGGCTTCATCCTCGTCGCTATCGTCCTTTTCGGCCGCGAGCGCCTGACGCAGGCCCCACGCCGCCTGTTCGAACGGCTCGGCGCACTGGTTCGCCGGAGGACGCCATGAACGCCGCGACCCTTCCACCCCTCGCGCTCGAGACGACCGGCCTGGAGAAACGCTTCGGCGGGCTGGTGGCGACCAGCAACGTCTCCCTGTCGCTCAAGCGCGGCGCGCGCCAGGCGCTGATCGGACCGAACGGCGCGGGCAAGACGACGCTCATCAACCTCCTCACCGGCGTCCTCTCGCCGAGCGCGGGGTCGATCCGGCTGGACGGTGAGGACATCACCCATCTGCGCCAGGACGGCCGCGTGCGGCGCGGGCTGGCGCGCACCTTCCAGATCAACCAGCTCTTCGCCGATCTGACGCCGCTCGAAACGGTGAGCCTCGCGATCTCCGAGCGAGAGGGCGGGGGCGGGGGCGGGAGATGGTGGCCGCGCCTCGGCGCGGACGCGGCGGCGACGCGCGAGGCCGCCGAACTCCTCGACCGCTTCCTCCTGTCGGACGTTGCCGGGCGGCGGACGGGCGATCTCGCCTACGGACGCCAGCGGCTTCTCGAAATCGCCACCGCCGTGGCGCTGCGCCCGCGCGTTCTCCTGCTCGACGAGCCGGCGGCGGGCGTGCCGGAAGAGGAGCGTCACGAGATTCTCGCGATCGTGAAAGCCTTGCCGGCGGACGTGACCATCCTTCTCATCGAGCATGACATGGATCTCGTCTTCTCCTTCGCCGACCGCATCTCGGTGCTGGTCGCGGGCGCACTCCTCACCGAAGGTACGGTGGCGGAGATCGCCGCCGATCCGCGCGTGCGCACGGCCTATCTCGGGGAGGGCGAGGATGTCTGAGTTGCTGCGCGTCGAAGGGCTGGAGGCCGGCTACGGCGAGGCGCGCGTTTTGGCTGGCCTGTCCTTCAAGATGGAGGCCGGCGAGGTTCTGGCGCTTCTCGGGCGCAATGGCACGGGCAAGACGACGCTGATCAACACGCTGGTCGGCGTCACCACGCGCCATGGCGGCCGCATCCATCTGAACGGACAGGACGTGACGCGCCGTGCGCCGGAAGCGCGCGTCGCGCTCGGCCTCGGCTGGGTGCCACAGGAGCGCAACATCTTCCGCTCGCTCACGGTCGAGGAAAACCTGACCGCCGTCGCGCGGCCGGGCCCTTGGAACCTCGATCGGATCTACACGATGTTTCCGCGTCTGCGCGAGCGGCGGGGCAATCTCGGCAACCAGCTCTCGGGCGGCGAGCAGCAGATGCTGGCGGTCGGGCGCGCGCTCGCGGTCAATCCCAGCCTGCTTCTCCTCGATGAGCCGCTGGAGGGGCTGGCCCCGGTCGTCGCCGAAGAGCTTCTCCATGCGGTGTCCCGCATCGTGCGTGAGGACGGGCTGTCGGCCATCATCGTGGAGCAGAAGGCCCGCCGTATCCTGAAGCTCGCCGACCAGGCCATCGTGCTCGATCGCGGCCTGATCGTGGAGAGAGGGACGAGCACCGCCTTTCTGGCCGACACATCCCGTTTCGAGCGGCATCTGGGCGTCGGGCGGTAGAGCTTTGCCCGATCAGTTGCGAGGTTAATCCCTTACAGAACGGGGAGCGAGGGCCGCTCGCCCGGTTCTGGATCGCCCCGGCCGAAACCCGATGGACGTACGGGTCACGGTCGAGATGGGTGTGAAGGATCGCTGTTGCGCGCCGGACTGTGTCGATCCAGCCAGCTCGACGGGTCGCATGACGATGGGCGTCATCAACGCTCTCCCCGAGTTCGACCAAGACCTGCCAACCGAGCGCGCCCATGCCGCTCTTTCAGGGTTCCGCCCAATCCAGAGCACGCGTTTCAGGACATCCCGACCTCCAACCTCGGAAGGGAAGGGGGACCGCTTGGTCCCCCTCAAATCCTGACTTCGGTCCCGATCTCCACCAACTGCGCGGAGGGAATGCAGAAGAAGCTCCCGTTGGGGGCCGTGTTGCGCTGCATCGAGACGAAGAGGCGCTTGCGCCACTGCGCCATGCCGTTCAGCTTTGGATCGGGGATCACGGTTTCCCGGCCGATATAATAGCTGATGCCGTCCAGTTCCTCCGGTGTCAGAAGACCGGTGCTGCGGAGGCCAGCCGGGATGTCGAAACGCTCCATGAAGCCGAACCGCAAGATGACGCGGTGCATGTCAGGTCCGATCTGCGTCACCTCCGCGCGCTCGTCGGCCCGCACGTGAGGCTTCTCCAGCGTGCCGACGGACACGAGAAGAACGCGCTTCTGCAGCGCTCGGTTGTGCCGGATGTGATGCGTCAGCGACAGGGGAATGCCGGTTTTGGCCGCGCTCAAGAACGCGCCGATGCCCTCGGTGCGACAGGACACGGCATGGTCCAGCGTGGTGAGAAACGCCTGCTCCTCTTCGCGCAGGTGAATGCGTGCCTGTTCCACCAGAACCACGCCGCCGCGCCAGGTCAGCATGATGAAGGCGACGAGCCCGGCGATCAGGAGCGGAAGCCAACCCCCTTCCAGGATCTTCACGGCGTTGGAGGAGAAGAACACCATGTCGATCAGGAAGAAGCCGCCATTCACCAGCGCGACCAGAACGAGGCTGTAGCCCCAGCGCAGGGCGATCAGCGCGGCCAGAAACGTCGAGATCGCCATCAGGCCCGACACCGCGATGCCATAGGCTCCCGCCAGCGCGTCCGAGGATCGGAAGATCAGAACGGCGGCCAGCGTCCCGCCCGCCAGCAGCCAGTTGGCGAGCGGCAAATAGACCTGCCCCGCCTGATCGGCCGCCGTGTGCCGAATGAACAGGCGCGGCAGGAAGCCGAGCTGGATCGATTGCTGCGTGAGCGAGAACACGCCCGAGATGATGGCCTGACTGGCGATCACAGTGGCGGCGGTGGCAAAGGCCACCAGCGGATAATGGGCCCAACCGGGGGCCAGGCCGTAGAACGGGTTGGCGAGGGCTGAGGGATCGCTCGCGACCAGAGCCGCTTGCCCGAGATAGTTCAGCGCCAGGGCCGGCAACGCCACCGCGAACCAGGCGAGCCGGATCGGAAACCGGCCGAAATGCCCCATATCGGCATACATCGCCTCGCCGCCCGTGACCGCCAGAAACACCGATCCGAGAACCGCGAAACTGATGGCGGGCGGCGCGTGCAGGAGGAAGCCGACGGCCCGCAACGGGTCGAGCGCGTCCAGCACGGCGGGATGACGCAGGATGCCGGAAACGCCGAGAAGCGCGATCAGCAGGAACCAGACCAGCATGACCGGGCCGAAGATGCGCCCGATGAAGCCCGTTCCCTTTGCCTGAACCAGAAACAGACCCACCAGGATCGCGACCGTCAGCGGCAGGACGAGGGGCGCGAGGGAGGGCGCGTCGAGCTTCAGCCCTTCCACGGCGCTGAGCACCGAGATGGCCGGGGTGATCGCGCCGTCTCCATAGAGCAGCGCCGCCCCGATCAGCCCGAGCACCAGAAGCACCGACTGGCGGCTGCGTGGCTTCGCGCTTCGCGCGCCCAAGAGGGCCAGCATGGCCACCACCCCGCCTTCGCCGCGATTGTCGGCGCGCATGATGAGCAGGGCATATTTGAGCGAAACCACCAGGAGGAGCGACCAGATGATCAGCGATGCGATGCCGATCGCAGCATGGGCGCCGCCGCCCGCCGCCCCCACCGCGACCTTGAAGGCATAGAGCGGGCTGGTGCCGATGTCGCCATAGACGATGCCGAGCGCGGCGAGGGCGAGGGCGAGGTGCGTTTTGAGAGCGGGCCCCGTCCGGGGTGTGGCTGGCGCGGTGCTCGTTGCCTCTGCGCGGCTCACAGCCCGTCGCCTCCTGCCGCGCACCATCCGGGCAGTGAGCGCGCTTCCCTCGCTCGCGCCAGAGCCAGGGCCTTTTCCACGGCCGCGTCGAAATCCTGCTTGACCAGCGTTTCGTCGATCCGCCTGCGCAGATGATCGGCCCAGAGAAACTCGGAAAACGGCTTGTCGCTCTTGGCGCAGCCGCCCCGCCGGATGAGAGCGCCGACAAGGCTGCGATAGGGATCGTCCGCGAGGTCGGACAGATGTTTGGGAATGTCGGCGAGATCGCACCGCGTGCCCGACGCGTCGTAGGCGTGGCACCAGTGGCTGTTGTCGAGAAAGCACCAGAACTCGCCCTTGGGCAGATCGGACAGATCGGCCAAGACGTAAAGGCCGACGGGACCGGCATCTTCCTCCAGAAGGGCGCGGGCGAAATGGTGATGATCGACGATATAGGCCCGCTGCTTGGGGCCGATCACGGCCGGGATCACGTGGCGGCGCAGGAGAAGGGTCCGCTCCGTGTCGTCGGCATCGCGCCAGTGGCGCCGCTTCGCTTCGACCTCCCGCAAGCCGACCGTCATCTGGGTCGGTCGCAAATCCTCGAGCTTAAACCCGATCGGCACGTGGGTCGGCATGGACGGCCTTTCACTGATAGGTTGGAGCTGCATGTCTGGGGTCGAACCGCCCCGGTGTTCGCCATCCCGCCGTGCGGCACATGCGAATGCGCCGGCGATGATCGTAGCGCCGTCGCGCCGACCGACCAGCCCTGGACGCCCCGACTTCGCGCGTGCGGCAGAGCGCATCGATCCGCTGTGACGCGGGCGCTACATGCCGTGGCCGCGAGGCCGGCTGGGAAGGGGAGATGAGATGCACGGCGCTCGCCACCGGACTGCGAGGAGGCCATTCGGCATGCCGAACGGGCCTGATGGGTCCGACCTTCTCCCGAAGGGGTCAGGGTACGAGGCGAGTGCACGAATGTCGGACACGTCTCGCCAGGCGGTGCGCGGGAACGGAGGCTTGGACCGGGCCGACCTCTCACCTTGGAGCCGCAGATTTCAAAAACGGGCACGGGTTCCGACCGACGCATTTATTGAGTTGGCCATTGAACCATCGCGAGGGCATCACGTTCCCGTGAGCTTGCCGTGAGGGGTTCGTGCCATGCTGTCTGTCCCGCCTGAACGAACGAGAAGCCCGAGGGCGCTCGGGGCTCTTGTCGGTGCCCTCTCGGCAGCCTGCCTGTTCGCGGGCGGCGCTCGGGCCGCCTCCAGCGCGCAGCAGTCCGACGCCGAACGCCCCGTGCCTGTCACAGCTATCGCGGCGGTGAGCGACGAACTCGACCGGGTGATCGACGGGATCGGGACGGTGGCGCCGCTTCAATCCGTCACCGTTCGCCCGCGCATAGGAGGGCAGGTCATCGCCATTCCCTTCACCGAGGGCGAGACGGTGGAGAAGGACGCCGTTCTTCTGAAACTCGACGACACGCAGCTGCGCGCCGATCTGGCCTCCGCCGAAGCTCGCAAGGCCCAGGACGAAGCGCAGGTCGCCAATGCCAAGGCCGATGTCGAGCGCTATGCCAGCCTTGCGGAAAAGGGCGTCGCCTCGGCCTCGACCCTCGAACAGAAGCGGGCGACGAACCAGCAGCTCGCGGCTTCGATCCAATATGACGATGCCGTCATCAAGAACGCGCAGACCCAACTCGGCTTCGCCACGGTGCACGCGCCCTTCACCGGCCGCGCGGGCTTCCGGCAGGTCGATGTCGGCGCGATCATCGACGCCAATTCCACCAATGGCATCGTCACCATCACGCAGATGGACCCGATCGGCGTCTCCTTCGTGGCGCCGGGAGATCGGTTCGGCGACATTCGCGAGGCTATGAAGGCGGGCATTGCCAGCGTCGAAGTGTCCACCACCGACGGAAGCCGCAAGCTCGCGACTGGGCGGCTGACGATCATGGACAATGCGGTGGACGCCGAGAACGGCTCCATCCACCTGCGCGCGCAATTCGACAACGGACAGGAGCGCCTCTGGCCGGGCCTGCCGGTGGCGACGCGCCTGACGTTGGAGCATCGGCGCGGCGTGGTGGTTCCCGACAAGGCCCTGGCGCGCGGTCCGAACGGGCTCTACGCCTATATCGTGCAAGGGGACGGCAAGGTCGCTCGCCGCGCGGTGACGGTGGCCTACGTCACCGATGCTCGTGCGCTGGTGACCAATGGGATCGAGGCGGGCGAGCAGATCGTCATGGACGGCCAGTCGCGCATCGCGGACGGGACACCTGTCAGCGTGACGCCCTGGTCGGGTTCGCCCGTCGGCGAACTGGCCGAAACGAGCGCGCCATGAGCGACACCGCGATGAACGGGCCGCACGCCAAGCCGCAAGCGAACGAGCCACGAGCGAACGAGACCGCGCAGCCGCCCGTAAAGGCGAAGGGCAGCCTGTTCGACTTCTTCATTTTTCATCCGATCGCAACCTCCCTCATTATGGCGGGCATCCTGCTTCTGGGCGCGATCTCCTATCCCTTCCTGCCCGTGTCGGCCCTGCCGCAGATCGACTTTCCGACGATCCAGCTGGAAGCCAGCCTGCCCGGCGGCTCGCCCGAGACCATGGCCGCCAGCGTCGCGCAGCCGATCGAGGAGGCGCTGTCCAAGGTCAGCGGCATCACCGAACTGACCTCGAACAGTTCGCTCGGCACCTCGTCCATCACGGTGCAGTTCGCGCTGGACGAGGACATCCAGACGGCGGCGAGCGACGTGCAGACGGCGCTCAGCGAAGCCTCCGGCCAATTGCCAAAGGACATGCCCTCGCTGCCGACGGTGCATAAGGTGAACCCGGCGGATGCGCCGGTGATGCAGCTTTCGGCCACCTCCGACACGCTGACCCTGCCGCAGCTCGACGAATATATCGAGCGCAATGTCGCGGCCAAGATCGGTCAGGTATCGGGCGTCGCCTATGTCAATATCGGCGGGCGCCAGCGCCCGGCCATCCGCATCGCGGTCGATCCCGGCCGCCTCGCGCAAGCCGGCGTGACGCTGGAGGACGTGCGCAGCGCGATCTCCGATCTCAGCCTCAGCGCGCCCAAGGGCAATATCGACGATCCCACACGCAGCTTTCCGATCCTGACCAACGACCAGATCACCTCCGCCTCGGCCTGGAGCGACGCCGTGATCGCCTATCGAAACGGCGGCCCGGTGCGCATCCGGGATATCGGCCGCGCCGTGGACGGCGCCGAAAACACCAAGATGGCGCATTGGACCAATGGCCAGCGCGGCATCGCGCTCGATGTGTTCCGCCAGCCGGGAGCCAACGTCATCAAGGTGGTGGACGCGATCAAGACGCAGTTGCCCGCGCTCCAGGCCTCGCTGCCGAAATCGATCCATCTCGAACTCGTCACCGACCGCACCTCCACGATCCGGGCCTCGGTTTCGGACGTCCAGTTCACGCTCGGGCTGACGATCGCTCTCGTCGTGCTCGTGATCTTTCTGTTTCTGCGCAATCTGCGCGCCACGATCATTCCCGCCATCACGCTGCCGATCGCGCTTCTGGGGGCGCTCGCGCCCATGTGGGTGCTCGGTTTCAGCCTCGACAACCTGTCGCTCATGGCGCTGGTGGTCGCGGTCGGCTTCGTGGTGGACGACGCGATCGTCATGCTGGAAAACATCTCGCGCCATATCGAGGACGGGATGGAGCCGCTGGCCGCCGCGCGGCAGGGCGCGGGCGAGATCGGCTTCACCATCGTCTCGATCAGCCTGTCCCTGATCGCCGTGTTGATCCCGATCCTCATGATGGGCGGCATCGTCGGACGCCTGTTCCGCGAATTCGCGCTGACGCTGACGCTTACCATCGTCCTGTCGGCCTTCGTCTCGCTGACGCTGACGCCCATGCTCGCCTCGCGTTTCGTGCGCAATGTGCCCAATGAGAAGCGCGGCTGGTTCTACCGGGCGGGGGAGGCCTTCTTCGAGCGGCTGACGGCGCTCTATATCGCGAGCCTCCAGCCGGTTCTGCGCCACAAGGGTCTGACGCTTCTGGCCTTTCTGGGCACCGTCGGTCTCACCGGCTATCTCTTCTACCAAGCGCCCAAGGGCTTCTTCCCGGAGCAGGACACCGGCTTCATCGCCGGCCTGTCGCAGGCTTCGCCGGATATTTCCTTTTCCGAAATGGCCAAATTGCAGGAGCGCGTCAGCGAGATCATCCTGCGCGATCCCGCCGTCTACAGCGTTTTCATGGATATCGGCGGCGGCAATGGCGGCAACGCGCTCAACCAGGGCCATGTCAACATCACGCTGAAGCCGCTGGCCGAGCGCGATGCGAGCGCGCGCGAGGTGATCGAGCGCCTGGGCACGGCGCTCGACGCCCAGCAGGGCATCAAGCTCTTCATGCAGTCGGCGCAGGACATCAATATCGGCGCCCGCCCCGCCAAGACGCAGTATCAATACACGTTGCAGGACGGGAGCATCGACGAATTGTCGGACTGGTCCGACAAGGTGACGCAGGCCTTGCGCGCCCTGCCGGATCTGCGCGACGTCGGGAGCGACCGGCAGGCCGAAGCGCCCACCCTGTCGATCCGGATCGACCGCGCGGCGGCGACGCTTTACGGCGTCATGCCTGCCGCGATCGACCAGACGCTCTACGACGCCTTCGGCCAGCGGCAGGTCGCCTCCTATTCCACCCAGACCGACACGTTCCATGTCGTGCTCGAAGTGCTGCCCGATCTCCAGAGCCAAATCAGCACGCTGGACCGCCTGTCGGTTCGGGCCTCCAACGGAACGCTCGTTCCCTTGTCGGCCGTCGCGCGCTGGACCACCGACAGCGTGTCGCCCGTGTCGATCTCCCATCAGGGCCAGTCCCCGGCGGTGACGATCTCCTTCAACCTCGCGCCCAACGTCGCGCTGGGGGATGGCACCCGCGCGATCGAAGACGCGGTGGCCGCGCTTCATCCTCCCGCTTCGCTGCAAACGAGCTTCTCGGGCAGCGCGCGCGCCTTTCAGGACTCGCTGTCCACCGTGCCGCTCCTGATCCTCGCCTCGCTGGTCGTCGTCTACATCATTCTCGGCGTTCTCTACGAGAGCCTGATCCATCCGCTGACCATTCTCTCGACGCTGCCGCCCGCCGGGCTCGGCGCTCTTCTGGCGCTGCGATGGGCGGGTTTCGACTTCGGACTGGTCGCGATGATCGGCGTCATTCTTCTGATCGGCATCGTGAAGAAGAACGGTATCATGCTGGTGGACTTCGCCATTCAGGAAGAGAAGGCCGGCAAGACGCCCGATGAGGCGATCGTGGAAGCCGCGCGGCTGCGCTTCCGCCCGATCCTGATGACCACCATGGCCGCGCTTCTGGGCGGCATCCCGCTGGCGCTCGGCCATGGTTCGGGCTCCGAACTGCGCCAGCCGCTGGGCTACGCCATCGTCGGCGGCCTCCTCGTCAGCCAAGTGCTGACGCTCTACACGACGCCGGTCATCTATCTCCTGCTGGATCGCATGAAGGGGTTGTCTTTCAGTAGGCGTGGGGCGGTGGAGCACGCTTGAACGGATGTCGTGCCTCGGCTGCCGCGAAACGTCCCGTGAACCCTGTCTTCCGTCGTCCGGTTGCGACGTCCGGCATTTCCGAAGGGTCAGGAGTGGCGATCTCGGTCGATCGGCAGCACCAGCGAATGCTTCACGTGGCCGTAGGTAAAACTCGTGTCGATCGAGGCGACACCGGGCACGGAATGCAGATCGGAACGGATGAAGGTCTCGTAGTGCTTGAGGCTCTTCACCACGACCCGGAGCATGTAGTCGGCGTTTCCCGCCATCACGTAGCTGTCCATCACGACGTCGATCTTCGCGATGGCCGCCTCGAACGCCTGCACGGTCTCTCCATTGTGGGGCTGCAACCGGATCCGGACGAAGGCCGTCACGGGATAGCCGCAGGCCTCGGTGTCCACGATCGCCGTATAGCCCTTCAGGATTCCGGCCTCCTCCAGAAGGCGGACGCGCCGCAGGCAGGGCGAGGGCGACAGGTTCACGCGCTCGGCCAACTCGCTGTTCGTCAGCCGGGCGTTCGCCTGAAGCTCGGCGATGATCTGCCTGTCCTTATCGTCCATGATGGATCCCCTGTTTGTGGCAGAATCTACCAATGTGGAGCACCATCATAGCTGAGATAGGCAGGATATGGCGCGTCTGTTTTGGTATTCTGCGGGCATCACCCCAGCGAGGAATGCCTCATGTCGCTTGCGTCGACGACCCTTGCGCGCCCCGTGTCGAACTCGATGCTGGGATGGGCGGCCATGTGCGCCGCTCTCGTCACCTGGGCGGGTTTTAGCCTGTCGATGCGAGGCATCGGCGCGTCGGCTCTGACGCCGAGCGACGTCGCGCTCTTGCGCTTCGCCGTGCCGGCCCTGATCCTCCTGCCGCTCGTGCCCGCGCGCCTTCGCGAACTGAAATCCGTTCGGCTCGCGCCCGCCCTGATGATCGTGATGGGCGCGGGCCTGCCCTTCTTCGGCCTCGTCGCGGCGGGTGGCCGCTTCACCTCGGCGGCCCATGTCAGCGCCCTCGTCGCCGGAACGGCCCCCGTGGCCGTTGCGATCCTCGCCCGTGTCCTGACCGGACAAAGGGGAGCGAGCCTTCCGGGGCTCGCCACCATCGTCCTCGGCATCGCGCTGCTGGTCCTTGGGCTGGGCGTGGTCGATGGAAACGTGATCGCGGGCGCCGCGTTGCTGCTGGCCGCGAGCCTTCTCTGGGGCACCTATACGATGGGAATGCGACTGGCCGCCGTCACCCCGATGACCTGCCTGATGCTGGTGACCTACCCTTCGGCGATCGCCATCGCGCTCCTGAAGGCGAGCGGTGTCTTCGAAAGCCATCTGGGCTCCATCGACCCGCATCAGGTGCTCGTTTTCGCGGGTGTTCAGGGGATCGGCACGGGCATCGTCTCAACCCTCGTCTATGCCATTGCCGTCCGCCATCTCGGCGCGCTCCGCTGCGCCACGATGGGCGCTCTGGCTCCGGTGCTGGTGACGGGCACGGCCATTCCCCTTCTCGGCGAGCAACCGACCCTCCTGACGATCGTGGGCGTCGTGGCCGTTGCGCTGGGCGTCGCGATGGCCAACACCCGCCTGGCAGGCCCGTCCCGGCTTGCCAGGGCTGGGTAGGCAAATGTTCGCGCGGACGCGTTGGGATGTCAGCCGTCCGCCCGTCCGGCGCCGAGAACGAGGTTGACGGACGCGTCGGCAGCCGCCGTCATCGTCGATGAGGAAGGACGGGCGATCCGGGATCGGGAGGGAAGCGGCTGAACCGGATCTTGGCTGTGCCCTTGGGTCACTCACCTGCTGACCGTCCGCGTCTCGAGAGACGTCGGGTCGATCCCCGCTTCTCCGACCGGCCCGGTCTGAAATCCCTTCGAATGCTGATGGGCGGACGTCGCGCAGGTCGGTGTTTGGGCCGCCAAGGCTCGACATCACCAACCGTCATGCACGCGACATTTCGAAGAGAGCTACAGTAGATTTGTTCTTCAGACGATCTTTACCCCCGTCCTTCAATTTGTCTTGGCGGAATGGGGCCGAGGACGGTGTCGAAGATCAACGTGGATTCGCTTGCCGTTCCGGCATTCTCGGTCGCCATCACCGACGACGGAGTGCTTCGTTATGATGGCATCAACGATATTCTGTGCCAGATCTCGGGCCTGACCAAGGAGATGTTCATCGGCAAGACCGCGGCCGAGTTCATGTCCTTCGAGGGCGCTCAGGCGTGGGAGACCAATTATCGCCGCTGCCTCGCATCCGGCGTCATGGACGAGTACGAGGAATTGGCCGAAACCCCCTCGGGTCTGCGCTGGTGGCGCACGATTCTGTCGCCGGTGGTCGATGAGACCGGCAAGATCATACAGCTCCTGGGTCTTTCGGCCGACATCAACGATCGCAAGCGCGCCGAAATCGAGCTTCAGGCGGCTGTCTTCATCGACATCGTGACGGGCATCGCCAACCGGCGCCGCTTCGACCTCGACCTTGCCGCCGCCATGGCGCAGTCCATGGACAGCGGCGTTCCCTTCACGCTGATATTGGCCGATCTCGATCGCTTCAAGTCGATCAACGACACGTTCGGCCATGCAGTGGGCGACGAGGTCCTGCGTCAGACGGCGGTGCGGCTGCGGTCCGGCGTGCGAGAGAGGGACAGGATCGCGCGGGTCGGCGGCGACGAGTTCGCCGCCATTCTGTCCTCCGCGACAGATGGCGCGGTCGCCGTCGCTCTTGATCGGATCAGCCGCCAGTTCATGCGGCCCATCGAGTTTGGTGAGACCAGCGTCCCGGTCGGGGTTAGTCTCGGTGCGGCGCTCTGGAAACCGAGCATGACCGCGGACGATCTGCGGGCCGCCGCCGATGCCGCGATGTACGACACGAAGCGGGACCGGGCGGCCTGATCGCTGCGAGGCGCAGGTGAGCTAGGCTTGTACAAGCCTGACGGTGGACCCACAGCCGGTCATATCGAAGCATCATTGCGCGCCTTTCCCTTTCACAGCCCCGCTGTCTACGATGGTCGTAGGGTTGGATGCTTGAGCTTCAAAGGCCAGCTCAGAGGCTGCAACGAGTTCACGGACGATGGGTATAAGACGCGCCTCGTCCATGTCTCGAGGCGAGCGCACAAGCCACGATCCGCGCGAGCAAAATATATCTACTAATAGGGTGGATTTGATGGATTTATGCTTCGGTGCGAGCGCCGCTTCCCGCTAGCATCCGGTTATCGCTGCCGAAGCCGGAGCCCATCCATGCGTATCACCCGCCGCCTTTTCAACGCAGCCCTGGTTGGAGCGCTGACGCTTGGCCTATCGCCTCTTCTGACGACGGCCTCGCCGGCGCAAGCGGCCGACAAGGTCCTGCGCGTCGGCTATCAGAAATACGGCACGCTGGTTCTCCTGAAGGGCAGGGGAACGCTCGAGGCGAAGCTGGCGCCTCTCGGCTGGAGCGTCCAGTGGACCGAGTTTCCGGGCGGGCCGCAACTCCTGGAAGCCCTGAATGTGGGCGCCATCGACTTTGGATCGACCGGCGAGGCGCCGCCGATCTTCGCGCAGGCGGCGGGTGCGCCGCTGGTCTATGTCGCCCATGAACCGCCCGCGCCCAAGGGCGAGGCGATCCTCGTTCCCAAGGACAGCCCCCTCCGGTCGGTCGCCGATCTGAAGGGAAAGACCGTCGTTCTCAACAAGGGCTCGAACGTTCACTACCTTCTCGTCAAGGCGCTGGAAGAGGCCGGGCTCGCCTATGGCGACGTGAAAGTCTCCTTCCTGCCGCCCGCCGATGGAAGAGCAGCCTTCGAGCAGGGATCGGCCGATGCCTGGGCGATCTGGGACCCGTTTCAGGCTGCGGCCGAAGTCGCCGTCGAAGCGCGCACGCTGCGCAACGGCGAGGGCATCGTTTCGAACCATCAGTTCTATCTCGCAGCCAAGCCCTTCGTGGACGCGAATGGCGCGACGATCGACACGCTGATCTCCGCCATCGGCGAGATCGACGAATGGACGCGCGCCAATCCGGGTGAGGCGGCGGCCAAGCTTGCGCCCTCGGTCGGCATTCCCGCCGATATCCTGACGGTCGCGCTGGAGCGCCAGTCCTTCGGCGTGAAGCCGCTCGATGGAAGCGTGATCGCCGAGCAGCAGCAGATCGCCGACACGTTCCATGCGCTCGGGCTGATCCCCGCGCCGATCAAAATCGCGGATTCCGTGCGAAAGGCGGGCTCGTGAGCGTCGAGGCGCTGACCGCGACGCGCGCGCGTCCCAAACTCGATTCGGCCCGCCTTGGCCGGGCGCTGGCCCCCTGGGCGCTGCCGATCGCCCTTCTCATCGTCTGGGAAGTCGCGGCCCGAACAGGGCTCGTCAATGCACGCCTCCTGCCGGCCCCCTCCGCCGTGGCTCTCGCCGGCTGGCGCACGCTTCTCGACGGGAGCCTGGCGGCCAATGTTCTGGCGTCCAGCCAGCGCGCGCTGATCGGCCTCGTGATCGGCGGTGGACTCGGCTTCGGGCTCGGGCTCGCCACGGGCCTCTGGCGTCCGGTCGAGACGCTTCTGGACTCGTCCGTCCAGATGATCCGCAACGTGCCCCATCTCGCGTTGATCCCGCTCGTCATCCTGTGGTTCGGCATCGGGGAAACGGCGAAAATCTTCCTGGTGGTTCTCGGCGTCTTCTTCCCGATCTACATCAACACCTTCCACGGGGTCCGCACCGTCGATCGGCAGTTGGTGGAAATGGCAGAGGTCTATGGGCTCGACCGGCGCGCGCAGCTTCTGCGCATCATCCTTCCGGGCGCTCTGCCCTCGATCCTGGTGGGCCTGCGCTATGCGCTCGGCCTGATGTTGCTGACGCTGATCGTCGCCGAGACGATCTCGGCCTCGTCGGGCCTCGGCTACATGACGATGAACGCCCGCGAGTTCTTTCAGACCGATGTCGTGATCCTCGGAATCCTCGTCTATGCGCTTCTCGGCAAGCTGGCCGACGCGGCGACGCGGGCGATCGAGCGCCGGGCGCTGGCCTGGCATCCGGCCTGGCAGTCGAACACGGAGAGAAGCCGATGAGCGCGGTGCGTCGAAGCGTCGAGGCCGCCTCGGTGGGCCTTCCGATCACCCTGTCCGGCGTGTCGAAGGGTTTTGGCCAAACGCCCGTCCTGCGGAACTTCGATCTCAAGATCGCTGCCGGCGAGTTCGTGGCCGTGATCGGCCGCTCGGGCGGCGGCAAGTCGACGCTCCTCCGCCTCCTCGCCGGTCTCGACCATCCCGATGGTGGGCGCGTCGAGCTGGGCGGGCGGGCGGTGGCCGGCATCAGCTCCAATGTCCGGCTCCTGTTTCAGGAACCGAGGCTCGTGCCCTGGCTGAGCGTCGTCGACAATGTCGGGCTCGCGCGCGGACCGGGCTGGCGGGAGGCGGCGGAGGCCGCACTCGCCGATGTCGGTCTTGACGGGCGCGGTGGCGACTGGCCCTCTGTGCTGTCGGGCGGTCAGAAGCAGCGGGTCGCGCTGGCGCGCGCGCTCGTCAGTCACCCCGACATCCTGCTTCTGGACGAGCCCTTCGGCGCGCTCGACGCCCTCACGCGCCTCGAAATGCACCGTCTTCTCGGCACCCTCTGGCGCGCGCGCGGCTTTACCACCGTCCTGATCACCCATGATGTCGCCGAGGCGGTCGCGCTGGCCGACCGGGTGATCGTTCTGAAGAACGGACGGATCGCGCTCGATGTCGAGGTCGAGCTAGAACGCCCGCGCGAGGATCTGGCCGATGCGCGCGCGACGGCCTTGCAGAAGCAAATCCTCGCGGCCGTCTGATCGCGTATCTGGAACGGGGCGCAAGGTTGCGGGCTTAGGCTTCGAATGGTGATCGACCGTCGAAGGGGCGGGCGGCAGCAAGGAGGCCATTGGCCATGATCGATGCACGCAAGACGCTGAGGCTCGGCGCGTTCATGCGGCCCGTCAGCATCCATGCGGGCGCTTGGCGCTATCCCGGCGCCTGGCGCGACGCGAACTTCTCGTTCCCACGCCTGTCCTATCTTGCGCGCAAGCTGGAGGCGGGGCGCTTCGACGCCTTCTTCATGGCGGACCATCTGGCCGTGCTCAACATGGGAACCGAGGCGCTTCGGCGCAGCCACACCGTCACCTCCTTCGAGCCTTTCACGCTGCTGTCGGCGCTGGCCGCGGTCACCAGCCGCATCGGCCTCGTGGCCACCGGCTCGACCAGCTTCGACGAGCCCTTCCATGTCGCGCGGCGCTTCGCCTCGCTCGACCATATCAGCGAGGGGCGGGCCGGCTGGAACATCGTCACCACCTCCAACCCCGACGCCGCGCTGAACTTCGGCCTCGAGGAGCATCTGGACCATGCCGAGCGGTATCGCCGCGCGCGCGAATTCTTCGACGTCGTGACGGGCCTTTGGGACAGTTTCGCCGACGACGCCTTTCCTCGGGATGCGGCAAGCGGCACCTATCTCGACCCGGCGCGGATGCATGTCCTGGCGCACCAGGGCGAATTCTTCCGGGTGCGCGGGCCGCTCAATATCGCCCGGCCCGTCCAGGGGTGGCCGGTGATCGTGCAGGCCGGGGCCTCCGAGCCGGGGCGCCAGCTTGCCGCCGAAACGGCGGAGGTCGTCTTCGCCGCGCCGAACGGCCTCGCGGATGCACGCGCGCTCTGTGCCGACGTGAAGGGGCGCATGGCCCGGATCGGGCGCGATCCCGACCATCTGAAAATCCTGCCCGGCGCCTTCGTGGTGGTGGGGGCGAGCGACGAAGAGGCGCGCGAGAAGCGCGATCTTCTCGACAGCCTCGTTCACGACGACAACGCCATCGACTCCCTGTCGATCGCGCTCGGCCACGATGCGCGCCGGTTCGATCCCGATGCGCCGCTTCCCGAAATCCCCGAAAGCAACGCCTCCAAGAGCGGGCAGGCGCGGGCGATTGCTATCGCGCGGGCCGAGAACCTGACCGTGCGCCAGCTCGCCCGGCGCTTTGCTGGCTATGCCGGCCTCTCCTTCGTGGGCACGCCAAAGACGATCGCCGACGCCATGGAGGAATGGTTGCTGAGCGAGGGCTGCGACGGGTTCAACGTCATGTTCCCCTATCTGCCGGAGGGGCTCGACGCGTTCGTGGATCAGGTCGTGCCCGAGCTCCAGCGCCGTGGCCTGTTCCGCACGGAGTACGAGGGCCGGACGCTGCGCGAAAACCTCGGCCTGCCGCGACCGGCCAACCGCTTCTTCTAGAGCCGAGGGCCGAACCATTCGGTCGAGGGCGATCGAGGGATGGCTTCCGTCGGCAAGGCACCGGACGCAGACCACGCAGCGCACGGACCGGCACCGTCGCGGCGGGGGAAATCGCTCGTCCATTCTGCATCGTGAAGCGTCGCGAGGGACGGGCTCTCGGGAATCGCGTGGATGCGACCCAGGACGTTCGCGTTGGCAGGCTTTGCGCAAGTCAGGCATGGCCTGCCGGTTCGGAACGCGCCACATCTGCGACCAGGATGATCGGGAACCATCGCGGTGATGGCGGCCTTCGGGTTGGAACACGGAGAAGAGCCCCATGACCGACACCAACCGCCGCACGTTCCTGGCCGGAGCCGCCCTGACCGCGGGCGCTGCCATGACCCTTGCCTCGAACACGACGGCATCCGCGCAAACCGGGGGCGGCGCCGGCGCCGAGCCGACCGCCCCGGATCCCGCCACCTATCCCAAGCCTCCCTATCCGACCGACATGCAGCCCTGGCCCGGGCTCGCCTCGCGCATGAACCCGCGCCCCGATCATGGCGAGACCAGCTACAAAGGGTCCGGCAAATTGGCCGGCAAGAAGGCCTTGATCACCGGGGGCGACAGCGGCATCGGCCGCGCGGCGGCCATCGCCTATGCGCGAGAGGGAGCGGATGTCGCCATCAACTATCTGCCCGCCGAGGAACCCGACGCGAAGGAGGTCGTCGCCTTGATCGAGGCGGAAGGGCGCAAGGCGGTCGCGATCCCCGGCGATCTGCGATCCGAGGAGTTCTGCCGCAGCCTCGTCTCGCAGGCGGCCGACCAGCTGGGCGGTCTCGACATCCTCGTCAACAACGCGGCGCTCCAGCAGACCCGCGCCTCCATCGCCGACATTTCGTCCGAACTCTTCGACGACACGATGAAGACCAATGTCTACGCTCCGTTCTGGTTGACCAAGGCCGCGCTGGAGCGCATGGGCGCGGGGGCGGTGATCGTCAACACATCCTCCGAGCAGGCGGGCAATCCCTCGCCCGAGATCATGCACTACGCCATGACGCGGGCGGCCGTGCTGAACTTCACCAAGGGCCTGGCCAAGGAACTGGCGCCGCGCGGCATCCGCGTCAACGCGGTCGCGCCGGGGCCCTTCTGGACGCCGCTCCAGATATCGGGCGGAGCGACGGAGGAGAAGTTGCGCACCTTCGGCGCCGACTCGCCCATGGGACGCGCCGGGCAGCCCGCCGAGATCGCGGGCCTCTATGTCGCCGCCGCCGACCCGCTTCTCAGCTACTCGACCGGCCAGATCTTCGGCGCGACCGGTGGCAACGGCCAGCCGGCCTGAGCTAGCTGCAAGCCCATCGAATTCCTAAAACACCCCCGGGCAGTTTTCCCGCTCGGGGGTGTTCTTGCGTGTGAGCGAAGACGATCCGAAACGCATGTGACGTATCGAGCCGGGACGAAAGCGCATCCGCCATTCCGTGGATCACGACCTCATTCGGCGGAGCACAGAACGGCAGCGACAGTCACTTCCAAAGCATCCCCTAGGTCTAGTGAACCCGTCATTTTCCCCATACCGCGTCGCAGCGCATCGAACTCGGATCCGGCTGCGGAGCAATGCTTCTGGGTTGTTAACCTTACGGCCGCTTCCAAGCAGGAGCTTCCTCCTGATCGCGTCGATCAGGCAAATTCGGGACGATTTCCTTTCTGACAACGTCGCCCGCGTAAAAGTATGACAGCGAATGTCCATGGTGGGATCGATCTGAATGAGCGATGGTTCGGAGCCGGTCTCGTCGGAGGCGGGGAAGCCGACGCGGAAGGTTTGGCGGCCGCGCGTTCCCTATGCCAATATCGCTTCCGTAGTTCTCTGTTCGGGTATGGCGGCCGCGATCATCCGCTTCGACCTTTGGCCGCCCGACCCCTTGCGCTTCCTTCGGCTCGCCGCGACGAGCGCGACATACCGGCCCTACGGTCACGGTTTGGGAGCGGGCTTGGCCGCCTACATGGGCTGGAAGTTCCTGACGATGAAGAGGCCCGATACGACCGACCGGACGAAATCCGCAATGGTCGAAGCTGTCGAGTTTCTCGTCGGCCTCGCCGCGTCCGCAGCGGTCGGCTTCTGCGTCGGATGGTTCGCCGTCACCTTCTGGCTTCCGTTCACGCAGCACTTGCTGGCCAGCAAACAGGATGTCGAATACCGATTCACGCTGACGGGAGACACGGTCGGGAAGCCTTGCCGCGGTGTGATCGGCATCAATCCGGCATTTTACGACGATGAACTCTGTGGTGTGAGGATGACAGGTTCTTCAGAGATTTGGGAGGGCCGCACACTGGTCGTCACCGGTCGGCAATCGGCCTATGGGATGATAAGGACAGGATACCGCCGCGATTAGACGGCGCAAGCGCATGAGCCGATTGAGAGTTCGTTGCCTGCCCCGGCGCCCTTTTTCGGTTCCACGGCGGATTCTAAGAATTTCACCGGGGCGCGTTGGCGTTACCTCGGAAACGGCAAACCCGTTGGCACTGAGGCCGGCGGGGTCGAGCTGTGGCGGGGCCGGGACGCTCGGCTTCCCAGAGAACCAGCGCTGATACGTTCGAAGCCGCTTCCGTTGTCCAAGCTCAGATCGATGCCGGACACACTACGCGCTGGCTGACGGATAGGACCAACCGGGCAAGGCGTCTGTCGGCATTCGCACGACGTTCGGCGCCTACGCCGACGCAGGCTTGGTGTCCGTCGAGGCGTTTGCTCTCGCATTCAGCTGGAAGAAGCGGGTGCGCTCGCTGAAGAGCCGCGCTTCGCCGGATAACGCGTCGGCGGCCGCGCTCATCTGGTTGGCCACGCCGGCATTGGCCTGCGTTACCTGATCGAACTGCTGAACAGCCTGATTGATCTGCTCTATACCCACCGACAGCTCGCGGCAGGCGGCCGAGATTTTCGACACCAACCCGGCCGTGCGCTGAATGTCGGGCACGAGTTCGTGCAGAATGACGCCCGCGTCCTTCGGCCGCAGACGGCCGCCCAGCTAGACGCGGATGACGTCGGCCGCTTGCCCACGGGTCCCGTTGGCGCTCTAGCCCCTCTAGAATACGCAGCCCGCTGCATTCCGGGGGTGGTCGGAACATTGTGCATGTCCGGCATGCGCCTCGGCCGCCGGATGGCTGAGTTCACCCATCGGGATCGTGATGCCGCCCTTGCCCGCAATCGTCGGCAGACCTCCTTGGTCTGCAGCTCGGCCGCGACCTTTTCATGCGACACAGCATAGGAGGTGCGGAGTTCGCTTGCGGGCTGGCGGTTGCCGAAGACGAAGGGAGGCTGGGCGGCCTTGGCGACGATCCCGTCTTTCTCGACGGCAGCGGCCATCCTATGCAGGGAAACGAAGCCGACATGGTCTTCGTGAGGGCTTCGAAACCGTCCAGCCTGTAATAGCGATCGATGAGCACACTCCACACGCTGACCGCAGCGTCACACGCCCAGCAGGACATCAAGAAGAGCCGGTTCCTTGCCGTGGCCAATGCCGTGTCGGACGCGGAGGCGGCGCAGGCCTTTCTGGCGCGGCACGCCGATCCGACGGCCCATCACAATTGCTGGGCATGGCGGATCGGGCAGACTTATCGGTTCTCGGACGACGGCGAGCCGACGGGCACAGCGGGCAAGCCCATCCTGCAGGCGATCGACGGACAAGGGCTGGATCGCGTCGCCGTTCTGGTGACGCGATGGTTCGGAGGCATTCGCTTGGGCACCGGCGGTCTCGTCCGCGCCTATGGCGGAACCGCCGCGCTCTGCCTGCGGGAGGGCGAGAAGGCCCCGCTTCGCGATATGGTCGCGGCGACGCTGACCTGCCTGTTCGGCGATCTCGCGCTTTTGCAGGCGCGCATCGCGGCTCAGGCCGGGGTGGAGATTCAAGCCACCACGTTCAGCGAGACGGGGGCCCAATGGTTGCTCGCCGTTCCGCAAGACATGGCGGAGACGATGGCCCGACTGGTGAGCGATCTGACCCATGGGCGCGCTCATCTGCGCTTCGACGATTGACGAAGGCGCGTCGCCGCGCTCGACGAGGCGCGATTGCAAGCACCGAGCGCCATGCTCCTGCATCCGGCGCATCGACTGGCTAAGTCCCCCAAGCCATCGGTCGAGGATGCCTCCACGACATTTCGACACGCCTGTAACGTTTACACAACAGCCAAAGTATAGCTTTCTTCACGAATGTGTCATCAAACGACACGCACCAATAGAAAACGTTGCATGATTGCATCAATGGAGTCTTTCGAAGCTGTCATACAAGGGTGTCGGTGCTGTTCCCGCGTGACTCCACATGAAAGTTTGGTAAGGATGGCTTTGGACATAGGCGCCCAACGAACACATCCAAAAACAGTCTGCTGGAGATTAAGACTATGAATTTGAAGAGCCTTCTTCTTGGCTCCGCTGCGGCCCTCGTGGCGATGACGGGTGCCCGCGCGGCCGATGCTGTCGTCGTCGCCGAGCCTGAGCCGGTCGATTACGTCCGCGTTTGCGACGTCTACGGCAAGGGTTTCTACTACATCCCGGGCACCGAGACTTGCCTCAGCGTCGGCGGCTATGTCCGTTTCCAGTATAACGTGGCTGGCGATCCGGCTCGTAACCTGGAAGGCGACGACTACCAGGCCGGCAGCTCGGTCCGCGCCCGTCTGAACTTCGACGCTCGCGAAGAGACCGAACTCGGCACCCTGCGCGCCTTCGCTCGCGTCCAGGCCCAGAACAACACGATCGCCCAGCCCGACTCCTCGCTCGGCGCGAGCTACGTGATGGATCAGGCCTACGTCCAGCTCGGAGGCCTGCTCGTCGGTTACCGCGACTCGCTCTGGACCTCGGGCGTCGGCGGTCTGGAAGACGGCCTGCTCACCGATAGCGATCTCGTGGTCGGCGACTTCAACACCAATCAGGTGTCCTACACGTTCGCTGTGAACGGCTTCTCGGCCACGCTCGGCCTCGAAGACGACCGCACCGGCGACATCGTTCCCGATGTCCATGCCAAGCTGGTCTATTCGGGCGCTTGGGGCGGTGCTTACCTCTCGGCCGTCTATGACGAGACCTACAACCCGGTCAACGCCAACGGCATCACGAACACGATCGCGATCAACGGCGTTCCGATCTCCATCGTCGGCACCTTCCCGACGCTGCTGCGCGACGGCAACAACGACGCCTTCGCTCTGAAGGGCGGCGTCCTCCTCAAGAACCTGATCGCGGCCGACTCGCAGCTGAAGATCGAGGGTCACTACGCCTTCGACCCGACCGTCTATGCCGGCATCACCGCCATCAACACGGTCAGCACGCTGTCCAGCAACCAGCTGACCAATGCCGGCGTTCCGATCATCCTCGAGTGGGCCGCTGGTGCGGGCTACGCGCAGAAGTTCGGCAAGGTCGGCCTCGCGATCGCCGGCCAGTACGGCAAGACCTTCGACTCGCGTCTCGTGACCCCGATCAACGGCGTGACCTTCATCGGTCAGGGCGAATACTGGGCCGCTGTCGGCAACGTCGGCTACGCGATCACGAACAACTTCGCAGCGCTCGGCGAAGTCTCCTACAAGAACGTCGATTTCGGCGGTCCGGTCGGCGACGTCGATCAGGTGGCGGGCTTCCTGCGCCTGCAGCGCAACTTCTAATCCGACCAAGTTCCTGCGGGCTCCGGCCCGCAGGTTTCGCCGGTCCGCCGGCACATGACCTGACCTCCAGTCAGACTGACGACGACCGGACGCGTTTCGTCCACGCGGCGGTCAAGCTTGGCCGCTCCTTCCCGGAGCGGCCTTTTTGCGTTTTTGTCGTATGGTGCAGCCCGTCATCTTGAAGCGGACGAAGCTCGCAAAGGGGAGAAAAGGGGTGGCCGCGTCCGAGGCGTACGCTTCCGAAAGCTCCACCGGCGTTCAGGTGGAAAGCGATCGTTCAGGGAAACGACATTCGCCCGCTGGCGGGCAAGCCTATGAGGGGAGGCGCAAAAGGTGGATGTCGACATCGTCTTGCGCTGTCTCGTTGAAACCGAAGCGCCGGTAGAAGCGTCCCGCATCGCTCCTTTGCAACACGCACAATCGTACGGACTGGCCTGACTCATCGGCTGTCGCGAGAATCTGCCGGAGAATGGCAGCGCCTAAACCACGCCCCTGGAATGCCGGATCGATATAGAAATGTTCGAGAAGCAGCCCGTCTGCTTCCGGCTTCACGGCGACGCAACCAGCAAGCTCTTCGGCTACCAGTATAAGGCGGGTATGCTCTGGTGTGAAGGTTGATCGAAAGCGCTCGAAAGCCCGCTGCTCGTCATAGCGTCCGATACGTTCCAGACTCTCGCGCATGGCCGCGACCCGCAGTGCGAAGAGGCGGTCGAAGTCCTCAGCGGTCGCCGGTATGAGGGTATATTCCGGGCGGGAATCGGTCATGCTCCTTACGCTCATTCGCAGAATATAGTCGCGAGGCTCTACCGGACGCCCGAGCGGAGAAAATCCGCTTCGGATCGAAACCGGATGCGGCGCTGTCCGCGGTGGTGTTTTCTACGCCGCTCGCCCGCTTTGGAGAGACGGGGTTCTGCATCTCGCGTCCGATCGGCGAGGCCGTGGGAGCATTCAGCAAGGCAGAGGCGGCCCTCCATCCGCACCGCTCGAAACCGGCTCGGCCGAATGGCTGTGCTCCCCACGAAAAACGCCCCTGCCGGGGGAGGACCGGCAAGGGCGTTGGAGAGAAGCCGAAAGGTGGGAGGAACCGCTCGGCCAGTCCGCTTCAGATGAGGGAGGACCAGCTGAAGCGAAAGGGGGAAACTCTTAGCGGACCGCCTGACGGGCGATGGCCGGGATGTCGGAGCGTGCGATGCCGAGGTCCGAGAGTTCGCGCTGCGACAGGCGGTTCAGCTCGGCGGCCGTGTTGCGATACTGGCGCCAGGTGCTGAAGGAGCGAGCGAGGGACATGGGTAGCTTCCTTTCGTGCCCGGCCTCTCATCGGTGGTGGCCGGCATGTGCGTGTTCTTCCGATGAAAAGAAATTACCCCTACCGCTGATGAAGCAGTAGCGAAAAGCTCGAAGAGGAGGTTTGCAGCCTTTCGCTATCGGCCCTCAGCACGTCCGATATGCGGTCGCCGCATGGATCGAGTTCCCGGCTCTGTCCGGCCAGGAGGGTGGTTTTCCTTGGGCGGCCGGGTAAGCCTATCTGGGCACCGGGCGCGCCGCTGTGACGGCCCATGCCCCGAGGCCATCGGCGCGTGGGGCAAAGCCGACATGCCGGGACATCTCATCCATCGCGCGGCGCTCCCTCCTGACGAACTCCAAGGCAGCCTCACGCGAAACGAAGATGCCGCCGCAGCCATTGCAGGGGCCTTCGACGATCCAGCTCCCGTTCCCATCGGGACGAAGCGTGAAAGCGAACGGGTCCGGCTCGAACTCGGCTTTGGACAGCGCGCTCATCGAACAGACTCCCTGGCGATCTCAAGGGTGGCCGGAACGGGTGGGATCACCGCCTCGATCCCTTGGCGTATCAGAGCCGCCTGTCGGCGCGCGTCCGGGCCGAGCCTGTGCAGCGGCAGCCGCACGGCCGTGTCGCATCCCACGATCCCATGCAGCATCTCCTTCAAGGCCGCAGCACCCTCCGCCTCCACCAGGTCGGCCAGAGGCTGAAGGCGTCGTTGGAATTCCCTCGCCAGCCCCACATCGTTTTCGCAGATCGCCCGCCAGAGACCGACGACGAGGTCAGGCGCTACGTTCGCCATGGCACTGAACAGGCCATCGGCGCCCAAGAGGGCTGTGGCGGCGAACGTGGGGTCGTGGGCCGCCAGAAAGGCCACACCGGGTTTGGCGCGGCTCATGCATTCGACATGAAGCGGATTGGTGGAATGGTCGATCATCGCCGCGACATTCCGAATCCGCGAAAGCTCCGCCATCTGACAGGACGAGAGATGCACGCGCGTCGCGGCCTCGTCGAACTCCAAGAACAGGGGCAGCCCAGTCGCGGCCGCGACGGCTTCGACATGGGCGCGGATGCCGGCGAAGGAGGGCTTGTTGTAGAAGGGCATGACGAGCACCAGCCCGTCGGCCCCGGCCGCCTCGGCATCCAGGGCGAGTGCGCAAGAGCGGGCGGTGCTGGGCGTGCCGACATGGGCAAGCACGGCCATCCGCCCCTTGGCCGAGACCGCGGCCTCGACCAGAGCGATGCGCTCGGCGCGCTGGAGGGTGGAGCCCTCGCCGGCCCAGCCCGCGAGGGCGACGGCCCGCACGCCGCTGCGCGCCTGCCAGCGCGTGAGGGCCGCGACGCGGAACGTGTCCACTTCGGAAGACGGGCCGAGGTCGGCGTCGAAGCTGGACCTGAAGGGCGTGACCAGAGAGGTGACCACGCCGGAGAATACGGAACTCATCGAAGGAACGGGTCCTGTTGTTTCGATAAGACCATTTCTGGCAGACCCCGCCATAAAGGATCGATGCGAATTTTCGGCCGACGCCCGCCCGCGCGCGGCCTTGGCCCCGCCTAGCGCCCCCTGTTTCGCGCGGGCTTTCAGGGGAAGCCCGCCAAGAAAAAACGCTCCCCCACAGGGTGGGGGAGCGCGGGCTCGGCTCATGGGGAGGTTTCGAGCCGGGAGGGCCGTTTACGCGCTGCGATGGGTGCCGAGGGCAGGGGCTCTCATGCGGGCGACAAGAAGCAGGCTGAGCGCGGCGCAGGCGAGAAGCGCCGAGACGATGACGAGCCCGGCCGCGTAGCTGCCGGTCATGTCCTTGAGATAGCCCATGACGAAGGGGCCGAGATAACCCGCCAGATTGCCGATCGAGTTGATGAGCGCGATGCCGGCGGCGGCGGCGACGCCCGTCAGGAACGTGGTCGGCAGAGCCCAGAAGGTCGGCAGCGCCGAGAAGACGCCCATCCCTGCCAGGGTCAGGCCGACGATGGCGACGGCCGGGGTGGAGAGCGTCGCCGCGCAGAGACCGAAGCCGATGGCGGCCAGGATGACGGCGGCGGCGAAATGGCCGAGGCGTTCCTGTCGGGCGTCCGAGCGACGGGTCCAGTAGATCATTGCGACCACGCCGAACATGTTGACGCCTGCGGTCGCCAGTCCGATCTGGAGATTGCTCATGTCGCCGAAGGTCTTGATCATCTGCGGCAACCAGAAGCCCAGCGTATAGGACCCCAGCACCACGCAGAAATAGATGAAGGCGAAGCCCAGGACCTTCCTGTCGAAAAGGGCGGTCTTCAGCGACTTCTCGCCATGGGTGGAGGCGATCGCGCCGCGCTCGGACTCCATCTTGGCCGCCAGCCATTCGCGCTGGTCGGCGCGTAGCCACTTGGCCTGTTCCGGGCGATCCGTCAGGGTGAACAGGGTTACGATGCCCAGAAGTACGGCCGGGATGGCTTCCAGCATAAACATCCATTGCCAGCCCTTGAGGCCGTGCCAGTCGAGCCCGAGAAGCGCCGAGGAGATCGGCGCGCCGATCATGGCCGAAAGCGGGATGGAGACCATGAAGAGGCCGACGGCCTTGCCACGCGTCTTCGCCGGGAACCAGTAGGTGAGATAGAGGATGATGCCGGGAAAGAAGCCGGCCTCGGCCGCGCCGAGAAAGAAGCGGATCACGTAGAAACTGATCGGACCGCTGACCAGCGCCATCGCGCCGGACAGAAGCCCCCAAGTGATCATGATGCGCGCGATCCAGACCCGCGCGCCGAGCTTGTGAAGGAAAATGTTGCTGGGAACTTCGAACAACGCGTAGCCAATGAAGAAGATGCCCGCGCCGAGGCCATAGACCGTCGCGGAGAAGCCCAGATCGGCGTTCATCGTGAGCGCCGCGAAGCCGATATTCACGCGGTCGAGATAGGCGATAAAATAAAGAAGCATCACGAAGGGAATGAGCCGCCACAGAACGGCTTTCATGGTGGAAGCCTCCAGGCTCCCGTCTTGGATCTTCGACATCGTTCCTCCACTTATGTCTTCGTTGTCGGGATGCGGCTTGGCTGGCGGGGGCTCCCACCCCTGCAAGGGCCGGTCGATCGCGCGCGCGATCAGAGCGAGCGGGCGAGCATCGCCTCGTAGTCCTGCGGCGAGGCCTCGCGCGGATTGGTCTTGTGGCAGTGATCCTTGAGCGCGCCGGCGATGATGGCGGGGAAGAGATCGGCCTCCACACCCAGTTCCGAGAGCTTGCCGGGCAGGCCGATGCGCCGCGTCATGGCCTCGATGGCGGGCACCACGTCGTCGCCGCCGGATAAGCCCATCGCATGGGCCAGCCGGTCGAACTTGCCTTCGGCCACGCTCGAGGGCGCGGATCGGTTGAATTCGAGCACGGCGGGCAGGAAAACGGCGTTGAGCGTGCCGTGATGCAGCCGGGGGTTCAGCCCGCCCAGCGAATGGCTGAGGCTGTGGACGCAGCCCAGACCCTTCTGAAAGCACATCGCGCCCATGGTCGCAGCGATGCTCATACTGGCGCGGGCGTCGCGATTGTCGGGCTCGGCGGTGGCCGTTGCCAGATGCGCCCAAGCCCGGCGCAGGCCCTCCAGGGCGATGCCGTCGGCGGGCGGGTTGAAGGCGGCGGAGAGATAGGTCTCGATACAGTGCGAGATCGCATCCATGCCGGTCGCCGCCGTCAGATGCGCGGGAAGGCTCAGCGTCAACTCGGGGTCGCAGATCGCAACCTTCGGAACCAGATGGTTCGACAGGAGGCCGACCTTGCGCCCGTCCTCCAGAATGAGGATCGCGCCGCGCCCGACCTCGCTGCCGGTGCCGGACGTGGTCGGAATCGCCACCATCGGGAAGGTTCTGGCGGAAATCCGCTCGGTGCCGCCCTCAATGGCTGCGAAGGTCTTCAAGGGTCCGTCATGGGCGGCCATCACCGCGACCGCCTTGGCGAGGTCCAGCACCGATCCGCCGCCGATGGCGATCAGCCCGTCCGCTCCCGCGGACCGGAACAGCTCGGTCGCCGCGCGAACCGCTGCCTCGTTCGGGTTGCCCGGCGTCTCATCGAAGACACCCGCCACCTTGTCGCCGACCAGAGCGCGAATGCGATCGATCAGTCCGAGCGAGGCGATCGGCTTGTCGGTGACGACGAGCGCGCGCCCGATGCCCGCCAGCGGCAGCTCGTCCGTCAGCGTTGCGAGCGTTCCATATCCGAACTGCACGCGGGTGATGTAATTGATGAGCGCCACGCCCGTCCTCCCGAAATCCGCGCACAGGCCCACGATCGCCCCCTTGAGGGCGTCCGGCGGTCATTTCCCCATGCGTCTAGGCAAAATTACGGAGAAATCCCTTGCCGTAAATGCGCTGAATGTCGATACGGGTATAACAATCGGGAATAGAGGAATGCCGGACCAAGCAGCGCGTGGCCTCAGCCGCCTAACCATGCGTCAGATTCATCTCCTCGCCACGATTGACGACGCGAGCTCGCTCAAGGGCGCCGCCGCGCGCATCGGCATGAGCCAGCCGCGCGCGACCAAGTGCCTCCAGGAAATCGAGGAAGCGGCCGAGCAGCAGCTCTTCGTACGAACCAATCGCGGGTTGACGCCGACACCGGCGGGCAGTTGCGCCATCCGGCACGCCAAGGTCATGATCTCGCAGATCCGCAGCTTCCGGGAGGAGTTGCGCCATATCGCCGACGGCGCCTGGGCGAGGCTACGGGTAGGTACGATCATGGGCGCGGTTCCGCTCGTCACTGAGGCCGTGCTCGTTTTCACCGAGCGGTTTCCTAGCGTGTCGATCGAGATCCTGGAGGATACGAGCGGCGAGCTTCTACGCCAGCTCGACCGGGGAGACCTCGATCTCGTGATCGGCCGCAGCTCGGTCAGCGCGACGCCCGAACTCTACGACACCTTCGCCTTTCACGACGAACTTCTGAGCGTGGTCGCCAATCCCGCGCATCCGCTGGTCGGGCGCAAGCGCGTACAGCTCGCGGACTTTTCCGATTCGCGCTGGATCGTCTACACGGCCCGGATGCCGATGCGTCTGTCGCTGGAGCAGGAATATCGCGAGGCCGACCTCCCCTTTCCTCGCGCCCTCGTGGAAACGCGCTCGGCCTTCACGACCATGTCGCTCGTCCAGTCCAGCCCGAACTATGTCGCGCTCCTGTCCAACGACGTCGCCAATGTTTTCGCCAGCCTCGGCGTCGCCCGCACGCTGGCCTTCCGCCTGCGCTCCAAGAACCAGGCCTACGAACTGATCACGCGCACACGCACGCCCCTGCCGCCCGCCGCCTCCGAATTCATCCGGCTTCTGACCCTGCGTTGAGGGGTAAGATATCCCTGTTCGTTATACCCTTATCGCACAACGCCGGATTTACACGCTTCCACCGATCCCTAGAGTGGGCGCGCTGTCCCGCCGGGACCGAGCAGCACCGTCCGCACGCATTCGTCCGCCGGTGAGCCCGGGGGTGGTGGGGCGGCCATGCTCGGGAGGCTGCCTTGATGACCGAAACCCTGATCGCCCGCCTGCGCGCCATCGCCGGCGAGGCCCATGTCCATGTCGGCACGCGGGCGACGCGGCGCTTTCGCACGGGCTATCGCTATGGCGACGGCGAGATCGCGGCGGCCGTGCAGCCGGGTTCGCTGGTGGAACAATGGCGGGTGTTGCAGGCCTGCGTGGAGGCCGACGTCGCCGTAATCCTTCAGGCCGCCAATACCGGGCTGACGGGCGGCTCGACGCCCTTCGGCACCGGATACGACCGGCCCATCGTCATCATCAACACGATGCGCCTCAAACGGATCGATCTCATCCGCGACGGCGCGCAGGTTCTGTGCCTGCCCGGCGCGACGCTGGAAAGTCTGGAGCGCAAGCTCAAGCCGCTCGGCCGCGAGCCGCATTCGGTGATCGGATCGAGCTGCATCGGGGCCTCGGTCACGGGCGGTATCTGCAACAATTCGGGCGGCTCGCTGGTGCAGCGCGGCCCGGCCTTCACGCAGCTCGCCCTGTTCGCCCGCGTCAACGAGGCCGGGCGGCTCGAACTCGTCAACCATCTGGGCGTCGAACTGGGCGAAACCCCCGAGGCCATCCTCGCCCGGCTGGACGCCGGGACATACAGTTCGTCGGACATTCATGACGAGAACGGCGCCTGGGCGTCCGACCGCGAATACGCGACCTATGTGCGCGACATCGAGGCTTCGACGCCCGCGCGCTTCAACGCCGACCCTCGCCGCCATTACGAGGCGTCAGGCTCGGCGGGTAAGATCGCCGTCTTCGCCCTGCGCATGGACACGTTCGTCGCCGAGCCGCAGGAGCAGGTCTTCTATGTCGGCACCAACGACCCGGCCGTGCTCCAGCAGATCCGCCGGCATGTGCTCGGCCAGTTCCAGCATCTGCCGATCGCGGGCGAATATATGCATTCCGACGCGTTCCGCGCTGCCCAGACCTATGGCAAGGACCTTTTCGTCTTCATCCGCCGCTTCGGCTCGGTCAATGTCCCGCGCGCCTTCGCGGCGAAAAGCTGGTTCGATGGCGTCACCGAGGCGCTCGGGCTCGGCAAGAGCATCTCCGACCACCTGCTCCAGCGCGTCTCCAGGCTCCTGCCGGAGCATCTGCCGCAGCGGCTCATCGACTATCGGGACCGCTACACCCACCATCTGATCCTGCGCACCGGCGGCGAGGGCATCGCGGAGATGCGCGACTATCTCTCGTCAGTCTTTACGACTGGCCTCGCCGCGCCGCACGGCGGCTTTCTGGAATGCACAGAGGACGAGGGGCAAGCCGCGCTTCTCAACCGCTTCGTGTCGGGTGGGGCGGTGGTGCGCTACCGCGCCGTCCACCGGGACCGCATCGAGGATATCGTGGCGCTGGACGTCGCCCTGCCACGCGATACGCGGGACTGGTTCGAGACGCTTCCCCCCGAGATCGACAAGCAGATCGCGCTGAAATTCTATGTCGGCCATTTCCTGTGCCAGGTGATGCATCAGGAATATCTCGTCCATAAGGGCGTGGACTGCGAGGCGCTGGAACACGCGATCCTGGAGACGCTGGAGGCGAGGGGCGCGGAATATCCCGCCGAGCACAATGTCGGCCATCTCTACGAAGCCAAGCCCGCGCTCAAGGCCTTCTATCGCCAGCTCGACCCGACCAATTCCTTCAACCCGGGCATCGGCAAGACCTCGCGCCTGCGCGGTTGGGCGGCGGTCGAAACCACAGGCGACGGCTCGGCGGAGGCTTGCGCCTGCGAAGGGTCCGTGCACTTGCGATAATGTCGTCTTTCTCGGTAGCAGCGGCGAGGCCGCAGCGATTGAGATTGCGCGCGGCGCCGGCTTTCACCCCGGCGGCGATCAGGAAGGCGGCATCGCGCTTTGCGCGGGAAGCCAGAGCCGGCTGGTCTCGAAGCGCTCGCGGCTGAGGACTACCAGCGCGGCGCGCTTCATGGATAGATCGACGGTTGCGAAATAGCCGAAGGGGACGCCATCCAACTGCATGAAGATCGGGATCGTATGCGGATCGTCGAGCTGGCGTTGCAGATATGCGCGGTGCTGCTCGAGCGAGCCGGCCTCCCGCCAGAACCGATCGACCCAGGGATCGTTCAACCACCCGTGAAGGCGGGGCAGGTCGTTCATCGTGGCGGCGACGAACGAGAGCGTCCGGCCAAGCCAGGGAATATATCTGACATAGAGCGGGCCGGTTGGCATGGGCGGGCGCTGGGGCCGGCCCGAAACGTTGCCTGGCACTTCACCGGCGCGAGAAGGGGTCGTAACGCCCATCCATCCCGCGCGATAGGACAGGATGTCCCGATCGCGCAAAACAGGATGGGTCGCGTCCGTCAGAAGGCTCATGGCAGCGAGATCGGGCGCAAGCGCGAGAAGCGCGTCGCCGCCGAGCCGGACGTCCGACACGGGCCGGCCGGGATCGCACATCGCACATTCGAGCGCGGCGAAGAGCTGTCGGCACAGCGCGGCACGCTCCCGCGCACCGTGCTCGAGAGACGCCTCGCCCGCCCATGCAGGCTCGCCGTCCCGCCAGACCGAGATCGTGCCCTTCGGCCCGTCGAGGTCCAGCCGGAAGGCGCTTTCGCTGGCCTCTCCCCGCACGACGATCCGCGCGCCCCGGCGGGTCGAGCCGAGCGGCTCACCGCCCGGAAACAGCCAGGACCGCATGATGAAGTCCGGCGGCGACCCGCCGGGCTCGTCGCCGTCTCCGCGCGGGAATGGCCGCAGGGTCAGAACTCCTTGCTCAGCGAAATCGCGAAGGTTCGGCCCCGTCCCTTGTAGTCGAAGACGCTCTTGTCCGCGAGCGAGCCGTAGAGCGCCACCGCGCGCTGGCCCCAGATCGTGGTGTAGTCCTTGTCGAACAGGTTCTGGATGCCGAAGTTCAGCGTCGTATCGGCCGTTTCAAACCGATGGCTGCCCATGAGGTCGAAGAGCGTATAGCCCTTGATCTCGAAACCGGCGGCGTCCGACAGGCTGAAGACGTGCTGCCCTTCGAGCCGGACGGACGTGATGTCGTCGGTCCAGCCGATATGGCCGCCGAGCTTCGACGTGCTGGCATCGCCCACGGACGCCCGCCGCCAGTCGCCGTTCTGGTCGACCTCGGTCTGCACGAGATTGCCGAGAACGCCCGCGTCGAACCCATGGCCGAGCTGGAGGCCGAGACGGCCCTCGACGCCATAGGCGCGCCGGTCCTGATCCAGAAGCGATATGTTCAGCGTCTGCCGGTTGAGCTGGATGGTGCGATCCGACAGGGAGTAATAGGCCGCCGCCTCCGCCGAGACGATGCCGTCCGCATAGCGATAACCCACCTCATAGGCATTGGTCTTGATCGACTGAAGCGCGGAGTCCGCGACATTGACACTGCTGCGCAGAACCTGCCGGTTGCCGACAAGGCTGTAGGTGCCCAGGCCATAATAGCGCGAGGGGTCGGGCAGCTCGAAGCCTTGGCTGAAACTCGCATAGACTTGTTGGCGATCGTCGAAGCGATAGGTCGCGCCGGCATTGAAGAGCAGGTCGTCATAGGAGACCGAGCCGCCGGGAATGGCGTCGGCCGACGTGCCACGGCCGAAGAAATTGTTGACCTGCGCGGCGGCCGCGACGAAATCCCCGACCTTCGTATCCACATATTGATAGCGCACGCCGCCCATGAGCGTCAGCGCGTCCGTCGCCTCATAGCTCGCCTCGGCAAAGCCCGCGATGGTGGAGACGTCGATGGCCGGGTAGAGGCCGAGTTCGCCGACGCGGCGCATGTCCAGCGCGCCGGAACGCGCGGCGATCCTGCTGTCGAACACCGCCTGGGAGGAGGAGAACTCGTCCCGGTCTCCGTCGATGCCATACGTGATGCGCAGGCCCTCGAGCGGCTTCGACACCATCGCGGCCTTGAAGCCGTAGAAGTTCGTGTCCTGCTCAGTGGCGTTGAAATAGAAGAGCGGGACGGTGACGGGGAAGGGGTGGAAGTCGATGGACTCGGTGCGCCAGAAGGCCTGGACTAGGAGTTCCTGGCCGAGGAAGTCGCTGTCGGTGTAGGAGCCGTTGACGCCGGTGCGCCGCGTCGCGGGCTGCACGTCGGACTGGTAGCCCTGCCGCGTCTCGAAAAGCCTGGGGTTGCGCAGCGCGGCGAAATTCGTGCCGAAGAAAAGGCCGTAATCGCTGTCCTGCTCGCTGCGGTAATGCTGCGCGCTGATCTCGGCGCGCCGGCTCTCGTCGATCTGGAGTCCGGCCGTGCCGAACAGATCGACCCGCTCGTTGAAGGCAAGGCTGGTCTGCGTGATATCGGGAACGAAGATCGTGCCCGATCCGTCGTAGAAGGCGCGGGTCTTGTTGCCGGCGATCGAGAGGCGGGCGTCCCAGAGATCGTCATTATAGGTGAGCGCGCCGGCCAGCTTGCCGTCGCCATCACGCGAGCCCCGGAAGCCGCTTTCCGCGCCGACCATCGCCTCGCCGCCCAGGCCCGGCTTGGCGTCCCGGCCCTTCTTGGTGATGATGTTGATGATGCCGCCCGTCGCGTTGCCGCCATAGAGCGAGGTCGCGCCCGACAGGATTTCGACCCGCGCGATGTTGAACGGGTCGAAGGAATCGAACTGGCGATACAGGCCGCGCGCGGAATTCAGCGACACGCCGTCGATCAGCACGAGCGCCGGGCGGCCGCGCAGGTTCTGGCCATAGGAGGTGCGCGCGCCGCTGCTGGCGGCGTCATAGCTCGGCACGTCCTGGCCCAGTGCCTGCTGGAGCGTCTGGCCCGAGCGCACGCGTGCCTCGATCTCCCGGCCCTCGACCACATAGACCGTGCGGGCCGTCTCCGACAGGCGCTGGGGCGCGCGTGAGCCGGTGACGACGATCGGGTCGAGAAGGACGGAGGCATCGCCCGTGCCCACGGCTGCGGGCGCGGTTTGCTCGGCCGCGCCGGCGACCGTTTCCTGCGCCGTGGCGCTGAACGACAGGGTCAGCGCGCAGCCGAGCGCGACCAGCGAAATCGAACGGCGAAGCGCGCGTCGGCGGGCGGACAATGGGGGCATCGCGGATTTGTGCTCCTGCGGACGCCAGATGCGTCCACTTCAGCAAGACACGAGGATTCAGAGTTAATACTTCGCTATCCTGAAGATCGGACGAGAATGGCGTGGATTTGCTGTCGTTTGACGTGGATCAGACTCCTCCGTACGATGGAAGACGCCCTATGCAGTCGGCTATCATAACATGATAAATCGAGTCAACTAACGCGTGAATTCACGCTTCAGACGATAACCGTTCCAGAAACTCGGGGAATTCTCCTCAGGATTCCAACTTTAAGGGGTTTCAGCGGGCGCGACCCATAAACATGAATTTGAAAACCATGTTATGGCTTGCGAAATAAAAACAGAGTCATTAGGGATCACGGCGCGCTTCGGAGCGGCGATTCCGATGTATCCGTCAGTATTTAATCCCGTTCTAAACTCGGCAGGCAGTTGATCCCGCAATGTCGATCTCGATTCCCGCCCAGCCGACGCGCCGCCTTTATGGCGTCCTCGCCGCGCTCTATCTCGCACAGGGCATCCCGACCTATCTCCTGCTCGTCGCCCTGCCGCCCCTCCTGCGAGACAGCGGCGCGTCGCGCACGGCGATCGGCCTGTTCACGCTTCTCATGGTGCCGACCGTCCTGAAATTCGCCTGGGGGCCGCTGGTGGATCGCTATCCCCTGATCCGGCGTCTGGGGCATCGGCGGGGCTGGATCGTGCCGACCCAGCTTCTCGTCTCCGCGCTGATCGCCGCCATGGCCTTCGTCGCGCCGACGCAGACCGTGCTTCTGTTCGCCATCGCCTTTTCGATCACGCTTCTTTCGGCCACGCAGGACATCGCGACCGACGGGTTCGCCGTGCGCCAGCTCGATGCCACCACGCGCGCCACCGGAAACGCCATTCAGGCGGCCTCCGTGGCGCTCGGCGTGGTGATCGGCGGCATGTTCTCGCTCGTCCTGTTCGAGCGCATCGGCTGGACCGCCGCGCTCCTGACGGTCGCGATCCTGTCGCTTCTGCCGCTCCTCGCCACGCCTTTCATGCGCGAGCGCGCCGATGCGGGCGAGGGGGAAGCGGGCGGATCGGAGCCCACCCCGCGCCCCAGCCTGCGCGCCTTCTTCGCCCGACCCGAAGCGCGGCTCTTCTTTCTCTTCGCGCTGACCTTCCGCGCCAGCGAAGGGCTCGTGCGCGGCATGGAGGGTGCCTATCTCGTGGATCTCGGCGTGCCGCTGTCCTGGATCGGCACGCTCTACGGCGCGGCGGCCATCAGTGCGGGGCTGGCCGGCGCGACGTTTGCCGCCCTCCTGATCCGCCGGACCGGGTTAGCCGCCACGCTCGGACTTCTCGGCCTCCTGCGCACGCTCTGCTTCCTCGTCTTCTCGCTGAGCGCCCTCGGCGTCCTGCCGGGGCCAAGTCGCCATGGGCGCGTCCGGCTTCCAGACGATGATCCGCTACATGGAACTCGTCGCGCTCTACGCGCTCTTCATGCGCGCCTCGTCCTCGCGCCAGCCGGGAACGGACTTCACGATCCTGACCTGCGCCGAAGTCGTCGTTTATCTCGTCGGCACGAGCGTCGCCGGGTGGATCGCCGATGCTGTCGGATACGGTGCGCTGTTTGCTCTCGCGACGCTTCTGTCGCTGGTCGGCGTCGCGGTTGCGATCGCCATTCTCGCGCGCCTGCCCGGCGTGCGGTGGGAGGGCCGGCGCGCCGCCGCGCTGGACGCGCCCTCCACGCTTTGATCTCATACCCCGCTTCCAGGAGTCGATCACGACCCAAGTTGCGCCCACCAATCGCGACTTCCTCCAACGGCAGGAGGCGCGCGAGTCCAACGCCCGCTCCTATCCCCGTCGCTTCCCTCTGGCGCTGCGCTCGGCGTCCGGCTCGCGCGTCACCGATGTCGAAGGTCGCACCTATCTCGACTGCCTCGCCGGAGCCAGCACGCTCGCCCTCGGGCACGATCATCCCGAAATCGTGGAAAGCCTGCGCGAGGCGCTGGGGCAGGGCATCCCGCTTCACACGCTGGACCTTGCGACGCCCCAGAAGGACGCCTTCGTGGAGGCGCTCTTCGCCACCCTGCCGCCCGCCTTCCGCGAGGGCGCCCGCATCCAATTCTGCTCGCCCAGCGGCTCGGACGCGGTGGAAGCGGCGATCAAGCTCGCCAAGACGGCGACCGGCCCGCAGGATATCGTGGCCTTTCGCGGCGCCTATCACGGCATGTCGCAGGGCGCGCTCTCGCTGATGGGCTCGCTCGGACCGAAGGAGCGCCTCGGCACGCTGATGCCCGGCACGCATTTCCTGCCCTATCCCCACGCCTATCGCTGCCCCTTCGGCACCGATGGCGCGGACAGCGCCGGTCTGGCGACGGCCGTTTTCGAGGGCGCGATGCGCGATCCCGAAGGGGGCATGAACCGCCCGGCGGCGATCATTCTGCAGCCGGTGCAAGGCGAGGGCGGCGTCAACCCCGCGCCCGTCGAATGGCTTCGTCAGATCCGCCGCACGACGCACGAACTCGGCATTCCCCTGATCCTCGACGAGGTGCAGTCGGGCGTCGGGCGCACCGGCACGTTCTACACCTTCGAGAAGGCCGGCATACGGCGACCGATTTTATAACTTCCGCGCATACCGTTGTCGGATCATGTCAGCCTCACCCAATATCTCCGATGGTGAGAAACCGCAGCTTTCATAGAGACGCCTATCTGCTTCCGATCCCGAACTCCCTGCGACAAACGTGTCGACATGAATGATCGATTCAGACAGCACACTAGAGAGAACAGCCTCGACAAGCATTTTACCGATCCCGCGCCTACGAAACTCGGACGAAACTGCAAGCCAGCGGATCGCAATTTGTAAACCATTGTTACTGATGAGAACACATCCTGTAAAGGCTGCGTTACCTATGCCTATTCTTGCGCAATAAGCCTGCTTTTGCGCGATCTCACGAGCAAGAACAGCATCGAATCCCGGCATGGGGCCGAACAACGGCACCACTTCTTCAGCCAGACGCAACCAAGCCGCTACATCACTATGCTGTGCCGCGCTGATCTGCATTTATATTCTATCTCGCATATCCAGACATCGCAGCCCTAAAAAGATGGATATTGATGTGAGTTAATCGCCAAACGTCATCGTTCCATAATGTAAATTACGAGCCATCTGTTCATCTGAAGCCCGTCAACCCACACTGCAATTCCCAAGACGTGGCGATCGTTGGTGAAATCGCATCGATCGCCACGTTACGTCGTTGAGCGGCCTGATCGCTCCTATCCCGAAATGCGAAGCCGGTGCGTGACCGGCTTCGCTCAAGCCTGTCACCCCGCGCGGGCGACTTCGCGGGTCCAGCCGAAACTGTCGGGCGCGGAGCCGCGCTGGATGCCGACGAGCTTGTGGCGGAAGGCTTCGGTGGTCGGGCCGACCTGCCCGTCGCCGATCGTGAACTCGCCGCCGGCATGGCGAAGCGTTCCGATGCCGGCCACGACGGCCGCCGTACCGCAGGCGAAGGCTTCCTTCATGCGCCCGCTGGCGGCGTCCGCCTGCCATTCGTCGAACGAATAGGGCCGCTCTTCCACGATGTGGCCTTCGGCGCTCGCCATCTCGATGATGGATTTGCGCGTGATGCCGGGCAGGATCGTGCCGAGCGAGGGCGTGACGAGACGCCCGTCCGCCATCACGAAGAAGAGGTTCATGCCGCCGAGTTCCTCGACCCAGCGGTTCTCGGCCGAGTCCAGGAACACGACCTGATCGCAGCCCTTGGTGCTGGCCTCGGCCTGCGCGGCGAGGCTGCCGGCATAGTTGCCGCCGCACTTGGCCTCGCCCGTGCCGCCCCGTGCCGCGCGGCTGTAGTTCTGCGACACCCAGAGCGTCAGCGGCTTCGACCCGCCTTTGAAATAAGGGCCGACGGGCGATGCGATGACGCAGAAGATATATTCGCGCGACGGACGCACGCCGAGGAAGCTCTCGCTGGCGAACATGAAGGGCCTCAGATAGAGGCTCGCCTCCCCTTCCGGCAGCCAATCCTGATCGACGGCCACCAGCCCTTCCACGGCGGCCACGAAATCGGCCTCGGGCAGTTCGGGCATGGCCATGCGGCGGGCCGACTGGTTGAAGCGGCGGGCGTTTTCCTCGGGGCGGAACAGGAGCGCGCGCCCGTCCACTGTGCGATAGGCCTTCATGCCCTCGAAAATCTCCTGCGCATAATGCAGGACGCTGCTGGCCGGATCGATCGGGAACGGCGCGCGCGCGGTGATCTCGGCCGAATGCCAGCCCCGGTCCTGCGACCAGCGCGCGACCGCCATGTGATCGCTGAACAGCGTTCCGAAGGTGAGATGGCTCAACGCCTCGGCTCGCTCCGCCGCCGGCACGGGATTGGGGCTTCTCTTGAGTTCGAAGCGGATACCGGGTGCGTCGACGGTCATGAAAGCCTCCAGATCAGGCGCCCCTCGCATGGGAAACGGGACGCCGCTTTTCCCCCGTTTAATACGAGGAGGACCGGCCGAACAGGTCCGTTGGCGCGATCCGCATCATCATATCGCCCGAAGGGTCATCCCGAGCGGGCCAAGGGATGTGGGTTAAGTCACCAAGACAGGGCGGCGACGATGTCGCCGCCCTGTCCTGGCGAGGATGGAAGATGAAAGCGACGAGCGTCAGCCGAGCGGCAGGCGGCTGCGCTCCTTGGCTTGACGCTCGGCTTCCTGCGCGGCCTTGAGCTGCGACTTGGTGTACATCAGCGCGTGGGAGGCCAGATCGTGGCTGTCTTCCCAGAGATTGCGCCAGATGCCCAGAATGCCTTCCAGCGGCTGACCGACGACACGCGACGAGAAGCTCTCGAAGGTGATCGGCCCCTTGTAGCCGGTGCGCACCAGCGCGCGGAACACGCTGGTGAGGTCGATCGAACCCGAGCCCATATAGCCGCGATGCGAATCGCCGGTGTGGAAATAGCCGATATGCTCGCCGGTCTCGATGATCGCCTGCGCGATATCAGATTCCTCGATATTCATGTGGTAGACGTCGAGATGGACCTTCACGTTCGGCGCACCGACCAGCTTGGCCATTTCGACGCCCTGCGCCGCCGTGTTGCAGATATTGGTCTCGTAGCGGTTCACCACTTCGAGCACGAGCGTGATGTTGCTGCGCGCCGCGATCTCGGCGACCTCGGCCAGCGTCTCGGCCGATTGGCGGATGCCGTCGGCGGTCGGCTGCGTGAAATACTTGCCGAAGGCGGAGTAGAGAATGCCGCCGATATATTCGCCGCCGCAATCGCGGCAGACAGCCACCGCGTCTTCCAGCTTCTTCTTGCCGCGCGCGCGCTTTTCCGGGTCGCCCGAGGAAATGTCGCTGTCGAAATCGAGGCCCAGCGAGAAGTTGATGCCGATGCCTGCCTGGTCCAGCTGGCGGCGCGTGAAGACCGGATCGATCAGGCTCGGATCGAGCGCCGGAGCTTCGATGAAGTCATAGCCGACTTCGGCCGTCTTGGCGATCGCGCGCGCGCATTCCTCATGGCTCCACCCCGCCTCCCAGACGAGAGCGTGCACACCCAGCTTGTTCATCCTGTTTCCTCCCCGCGCCGCGGACATTCTTCGCGCAAGCGAAGACTACTGCGGCAATGCAATAGAACGGGCTTCTCTGCCCATGCGGGACATGATTGACAAAGTTGGAACTGATGTCTAGCCTTCAATAAAACGTTTCACCGGCGTTTTCTCAAAAAGCTTGGACACGGTTCGTCTTGGGAGGGGCGTCGATGTCACGACAGCAGACGCCATCCATCCGTATGGTCGCCGACCGGGCGGGCGTGTCGATCGCGACCGTCTCGAACGTCCTGAACGGCAAGCCCAATGTCTCGCCGAACTTCGCCGATCGTGTGCGCGCGGCGGTGGATGAGCTGGGTTACGTCGCCGATATTGCGGCCTCGCGGCTGCGCTCGGGCAAGGCGGCGCTGGTCGCCGTCATCGTGCCCGATCTCACCAACCCGATGTTTGCGAGCTTCGTCTCCACGCTGGAGCACGAGGCGCGGGGCGATGGGTTCGATCTCGCCGTTCTCTCCTCGCGCAACGACCCCATGGAGGAGGCCGACCGGCTGGCCAATGTCCGCGCCTGGCGGCCGGGCGGGCTGATCGTCGTGCCCTGCGACGGCGCGCTCTCGTCCCGCCTGCCGGCGGGGCTCGCCGCGCCCGCCGTGGTGGCCGACCGCATTCCCGACGATGCAAGGTTCGATCTCGTGGCGGTGGACAACGGCCCTTCCTCGGCCGCGATCGCCGCGCATCTTGCCCAGACTGGACTGGCAAACTGCCTCGTTGTCGGCACGAGTCTGGGCATCAGCAATGTGCGCGAGCGCTGGGAAGGCTTTCTGACGGGTGCGGGCGCGATGCGGGCGCAGATGCTGGAGGTCGGCTTCGAGGCGGAGGCGTCGGCCAATTTGCTGCGCGAGCGCCTGTCGGCCGATCGCCCAGTCGCGCTCTTCGCGCTCGATCATATGACCTCGCTCATGGCCTATCAGCTCATCGCCGAGATGGGCCTGTCGATCCCCGGCGACATCGCCTTCGCCTCGTTCGACGAAATGGAATGGATGCGGCTCGTCTCGCCCGGCATCACGGCCGTGCGCCAGCCCGTGGAGGACATGGCTGTTGCCGCCTGGTCGCTCCTGCGCGGCCGCATGGCGGGGAGCGATGAGCCCCATGAAACAAGGCGCCTCGGATGCGCCGTCTCGATCCGCGGCTCGACGCAGCGGGTCCCGTCTCGGCGGGGAGGCCGGGCGGGCAAGGTCTGATAACGGGAGGATGAAACATGCTGATGTCGCGCCGCCGCGCCCTCGCGGCCATGGGAGGTCTTCTGGCCCTCACCCTCGCCGGCCCTGCCGCCTTTGCGCAGAGCGCCGAGCCGCAGGCCGGGATCGTGGTCAAGATCGGGGGCATTCCCTGGTTCAACGCCATGGAAGAAGGCATCAAGAAGGGTGCCAAGGAGTATAAGGTCAATGCCTGGATGGTCGGCCCGACACAGGCCGACGCGGCCCAGCAAGTCCGCGCCATTGAGGATCTGATCGCCCGTAAGGTCAATGTCATCGGCATCGTGCCCAACGATTCCGCCGCGCTCGAACCCGTGCTCGGACGCGCCCGCGCCGCCGGCATCAAGGTTCTGGCGCATGAAGGACCGGACCAGAAGGAAAAGGACTGGGACTTCGAGCTGACCACGACCGAAGCCTATGGTCAGGCGCATATGGACCTTCTCGCCAAGGAGATGGGCGAAGAGGGCAAGTATATCGTCTATGTCGGCTCGCTGACCGTGCCGCTGCACAATGCCTGGGCCGATGCCGCCATCGCCTACCAGAAGCAGAAGTATCCCAAGATGCAGATGGTGGGCGATCGCTTCGGCGTCGCCGAAAGTCTGGATGAAAGCATCAAGACCACGCAGGACCAGCTGCGCGCCAACCCGGACCTCAAGGGCATCCTGACCTTCGGCAGCCAAGGCCCGATCGGCGCAGGGCGCGTCTTGGACGATCGCGGCAAGGCCAAGTCCGTTGCGCTGGTCGGCGGCTTCTCGCCGGGCCAGGGCGCGAAATACGTCAAATCCGGCGTGATCCGGGGCGGCTATATCTGGAACCCGCTGACGGCGGGCGAGGTCTTCGCGCAGCTTTCTTCCATGCTGGCCGCCGGCAAGGAGCCGACCGACAATATGGAGATCGTCGGCGTCGGCCCCGTGCGGGTCTATCCCGACAAGAAGCTGATCCAGGCTCAGAAGCTGGAATCGCTCGACAAGGCCAATATTGATCGCCTCGTGGCGCTCGGCCTCTGATCCCACCATCCCGGCGGCCGATGCGCCGCCGGGTTTTCCATTCGGACGACGGGAGGCGGCCGATGACTGATGACGTTCCTTTTCTCAGGCTCACCGGCCTCTCCAAGCGCTTCGGCGGCGTGCGCGCGCTGGAGGGCATCGATTGGGACGTGCGGCCGGGCGAGGTTCACTGCCTCGTCGGCGAGAATGGCTGCGGCAAGTCCACGCTCATCAAGACCGTCGCCGGCGTTCACCCGCCGAGCGAGGGCACGATCGAGATCGAGGGCGAGAACGTCCTGCCGCTGACGCCGGCCCGCGCCAAGGCCCTCGGCATCCAGGTCATCTTTCAGGACCTGTCCCTGTTTCCCAATCTGTCGGTGGCCGAGAACATCGCCGTCGAGTGCCACCTCGAAGGCGCGCTGAAGCCGGTGCGCAAGGCCCATATGCGGCGGATCGCCGAAAGCGTCCTGAAGCGCCTCGACTTCGATCTCGACCCCTCCGCCCTCGTGTCGGACCTGCCCGTCGCCGAACGGCAGATCGTCGCCATTGCGCGCGGGCTGGCGGCCAAAGCGCGCCTCATCTTCATGGACGAACCGACGGCCTCCCTCACCCGCGCGGAAGTCGATCGCCTCCTCTCCATCGTGGCCAAGCTGAAGGCGGACGGCATTGCCGTCGTCTTCGTGTCGCACCGCCTCGAAGAGGTGGTGGAGATCGCCGAGCGCGTGACCGTGTTCCGGGACGGGCGCAAGGTCGGCACCTGGCCCGTGGCCGAGGTCGACCAGAAGCGCATCGCCCATCTGATGACCGGGCTCGACATCGACCATGGCACGGTGGCGCGGGACATGAGCGCGGCCGAGCCGCTCCTCAGCGTGGAGCACCTGTCGCGGCGCGGCGAATTCGCCGATGTCAGCTTCACCTTACGCAAGGGCGAGGTGCTGGGGCTGGTCGGGCTTCTGGGCGCCGGGCGCACAGAACTCGCGCTGACGCTGTTCGGCATGAACCGGGCCGAGGGGGGAACGATCCGGCTCAACGGCCAGCCGCTCACGCTGCGCTCCAACCGGGACGCGGTGCGCGCGGGCATCGCCTATGTCTCGGAGGATCGCCTGTCGCTCGGCGTGATCCTGCCCCAATCGATCGAAGACAATATCGGCCTCGCCGTCATGAAGGGGCTTGCAGGGCGCTCCGGCCTCATCGCGCGCCGGCGGCGGCGCGATCTCGCGCGCGACTGGGTGCGCCGGCTGGCCATCAAGGTGCCCGATATCGACCGGCCCGTGCAGACCCTGTCGGGCGGCAACCAGCAGCGCGTGGTTCTCGCCAAATGGTTGGCGACGCGGCCGAGCGTGCTGATCCTGGATTCGCCGACCGTCGGCGTCGATATCAAGAACAAGCAGGGCATCTACGAAATCGTGGCCGAACTGTCGCGCGAGGGCGTCGGCGTCATCGTGATCTCCGACGAGGTGAGCGAAGCCTTCGCCACCTGCGACCGCGTCCTGCACATGCGGGCCGGGCGCATCCTTGAGGAAACCATTCCCGGCCGCATCACCGAACGGCAGTTGGAGGAGCGCATCTATGCCTGATGTTCAGCAGCGCACCGGAGCCGCCGCGCTGGCGCGGCTTCGCCGCCGCCCCGAAGCCTGGCTCTTCGGCGTGATCGTCCTCGCCGTCCTGTTCTTCGGATCGACCGCGCCGGGCTTCCTGACCTTGCCCAACGTGATCGACCTGCTTGAGACCTATTCGGTGCAGGCCATCATGGCGATGGGCCTGTTCGTGGTTCTGGTTTCGGGCGGCATCGACATTTCCTTCGCCGCCACGGCCTCCGTCTCGCAATATGTCGCGGCGCTCCTGGCGGCGCGGCTGGGTCTTCCCGCCCCACTCGTGATCGCGGTGGGCCTGGGGATCGGCACGGCGCTCGGCTGCCTCAACGCGGCGCTGATCCATTTCGTGCGCATTCCCTCCATTATCGCGACCATCGCCATGATGAGCGTCACCTTCTCGCTTCTGATGTATTTCTCGGGCGGGCGGTCGATCTACGATCTGCCGGACTGGTGGACGACGCGCGTCACCTTCTTCGAGACCGAAACCGCAAGCGGCGATCTCGTTCGCGTCACCTTACCGATCGTCGCCATGATCGTCGTGAGCCTCGGCATCTGGGCGCTGATGACGCGCAGCTCGGTCGGTCGCCAGCTTTATGCGATGGGCGGCAATGCGGAAGCGGCGCGCCGCATCGGCATGTCGATCGGCCGCCTGCATTTCGTGGCCTATGGGGTTCTGGGGTTCCTCGCCGCCCTCGCGGGGATGCTCCAGGCGCACCGCGTTGGCGAGAGCGTGCCGAACGCCATGGTCAACACGGAACTCGCCGTTCTCTCGGCAGCCGTGCTCGGCGGCGCGAGCCTGACGGGCGGCATCGGCACCGTGCCGGGCGTGCTTCTGGGCATCGTGCTTCTCGCCATTCTCCAGAACGGGCTCAATCTTCTGGGCGTCTCCTCCTACTTCTTCCAGATCGTGATCGGCCTGACGATCCTCGCCTCCACCTCGCTCACCGTCCTGTCGTCGCGGCGCGGTCGGCGTCATCGAACCCTCGGCGAGGCCGCCCATGCTTGAGAACCGGACATCTCATTCCATCGGCCGGGACGGCGCCCTGGCGGACTTCATGGCCCGGCTGCGCGCGGGCGTTCCCAACGCCCATCTCGGCTTGAGCGGGCTGCTCGTCGCGCTCGTCCTCGTCTTCTCGCTGGCGGTTCCCGGCTTTGCCAGCATGGGCACGCTGCAATCCTTCATGTTCCAGATGCCGCTTCTGGGGCTTCTGTCGCTCGCCATGATCGTGCCATTGATCACCGGCGGCTTGAACCTCGCCATCATCGCCACCACCAACCAATGCGCGCTCTTGATGGTCTTCGTCATGCAGATCGCCATTCCCGATGGAGCCGGCACGGGTGCGGTCGTCGCGGGCGTCGCGCTGGCGTTCGCCGCCGGGCTTCTCCTCTGCCTCGTGATCGGCCTCGTGACGGGCGCGCTCGTCGCCTATACCGGCGTTCACCCCATCCTCGTGACCCTCGGCACCAAGTCGTTGATCGACGGCATCAGCATCTATCTCACGCGCGGCCAGGCGCTCTCGGGCGTGCCGGATCTCGTGTCCCGCCTCGGCAATTCGAGCGTTCTCGGCGTGCCGCTCGTCTTCGTCGTCATGGTGCTGGTCGCGATCCTGGTCGGCCTCATTCTCAAGAAGACCGCCTTCGGCATCGCCTGCCACATGATCGGTTCGAACCTCGAAGCCGCCCGCTATTCGGCGATCGATACGAAGCGGGTTCTGGTCGGCGTCTACACCTTGTCCAGCCTCGTCTGCTTCATGGCCGCGCTGGTGACGCTCGTCATTTTCAACTCGGCCAGCCCCGATTACGCGCAGTCCTATCTTCTCGTCACCATTCTGGCGGCCGTGCTCGGCGGGGTCGATCCGTTCGGCGGCTTCGGCACGGTCGGCGGGCTCATGGTGGCGCTCGCCATTCTTCAGGTCATTTCGTCGGGTTTCAACCAGTTCGGCCTGTCGAACTATCTGACGCTGGCGATCTGGGGCGGCACGCTGATCGCCGTCGTGGTGGCGCAGACGATTCGCCCGCATCTCCCGGCGCTTTTCTCCGCGCTGCGTCGGCGCGGGGAGACGCAGGCGTGAGCGCGGTCGCCGTCTTCGACATCGGCAAGACCAACGTCAAGCTCTTCGCCACGACAGCGGACGGCGCGGTGCTGGAGGAACTGTCCGCGCCCAATTGCGTCTTGGACGGCCCGCCCTATCGCCACCACGACCTCGCGGCTCTCGAAGACTGGCTGCTCGCGGGGCTCGCCGATCTCGGTCGGCGCCATTCCATCGAGGCGATCGTCGCCTGCTCGCACGGGTCGGGCGGCGTCCTCGTTGGCGAAGACGGCGCGCTCATGCCGATGATCGACTACGAGCAGGACCCGCCGGCGGACGTGGCAGTCGATTATGCCGCCATGGCCGGTTCATTCCGCGAGCGCGGCAGCGCGCTCATGCTCGGCTCGGCGCATCTGGCGCGGCAGATGCTCTGGCTGGAACGCGGCTGGCCGGATGCCTTCGCCGGAGCACGGGCCTTTCTGGCTCTGCCGCAATATTGGGCCTTTCGCCTCTGCGGCGTGGCGGCGGGCGAGGTCACCAGCCTCGCCGCGCAGTCGCATCTGTGGTCCGGTGCGGACGGCGCGCCGACCCGGCTCGTGAAGGACCGCGCCTGGACGCATCTCCTGCCCCCGCTTCGCCCCGCATACGAGACACTCGGAACCCTGAAGCCGGAGCTGGCGCGGCGTTGCGGCCTTTCGGCGGAGACGCGCGTCCTCTGCGGCATTCACGATTCTTCGGCCAATTTCTATCGCTATCAGGCCGCCGGCCTGTCCGATCTCACGGTGGTTTCCACCGGCACCTGGATCGTCGCCCTGACGGATCGAACCGGCATCGATCTGAGTGAGGAAGCGCCCGGCCGCTCCTGCAATGCCGATGTCGCCGGTCGCCCGGTTCCCGGCATGTTGACCATGGGCGGACGTGAGTTCGCCGCCGTGTCCGGCGTGGAACGCGGACCGGCGACCTCAAAGGCCCTGTCGCGGATCGTGGCGAGCCGCACCTTTGTGCTGCCCTCCTTCGGGGCCGACGACGGGCTGTTCCCCGGCACCTCCAGGCGCGGCTCCGTTCGAGGGCCGCTCGCCGGCGATCCCTCGGTCCGCTTCACGCTCGCCCTTCTCTACGCCGCCATGCTCGCCAACCAATGCCTGCGTATGCTTCCCGCGTCCCGCACCCTTGTGATCGACGGCGGGCTGGTGCGCGATCCGCTGTTCGGCGCGATCCTCGCCGCGCTGAACCCCGGCGCGCGCGTGCTCGTCAACCGCGACGCGCACGGCACGGCGGCGGGAGCGGCCCTTCTCGCCGGGCACGAGATGCGGCGCGGCCCTGCCCCGCTCAGCGTCGAAATGCCAGATATAACCGGCCTGCCCGATCTTCTCCCCTATTGGTCGCACTGGCGCGACCTCTGCCATCCCTGGAGCCAAGCCTCATGAATGCCTCTTACAACGACGACGCCCTTCGCGAAGAGATGGTCGCCACCTGCCGCCGCATGAACGAAAGCGGCATCAACCAGGGCACGGCCGGCAATCTCTCCGTGCGCAATCCGGCGGGCTTCCTCGTGACGCCCACCTCCCTACCCTACGATCTGATGCGCCCCAGCGATCTCGTGCAGATGTCGTTCGACGGCACCTATGAGGGCGCGCGCCGCCCCTCGTCGGAATGGCGCTTCCACCGCGACATTCTTGCCGCGCGCTCCGATGTCGATTGCGTGCTCCACTGCCATTCCGTCTATGCGACGACCCTCGCGGTGCATCACCACGAAATCCCGAGCTTCCACTACATGACGGCGATCGCCGGCGGCACGACGATCCGCTGCTCGCGCTATGCGACCTTCGGCACGCAGGCCCTGTCCGACGCGGCGCTGGAAGCCCTCGAAGACCGCATGGCCTGCCTTCTCGGCCAGCACGGCCAGATCGCGCTCGGCAAGACGCTGTCAGGCGCGCTGTCGCTCGCCGTCGAGGTCGAAACGCTGTCGCGCCTCTATGTCCAGGCGCGGGTTCTGGGTGAGCCGCCGGTCCTGTCGGACGAAGAGATGGCGCGCGTCATTCAGCAGATGAAGAACATGAGCTACGGGCACGCGCCCGATCTCGACGGCGTCAACGACACGCCGAGCGCCAAAGCCGCGTCGGTCGATCCTAAGGCACGGTTGAGCGCGTAAGAGCGGACCCGACGCTAGGCGAGGCCCGTTTCAACCACTGAGGCAAGGGAGCGGCGATTTTCGCCGGTCCCGCCCCCATGCCGTGCTGTTGCAGCGAAGGCTCGGTGGCTCACGGCGCCTTGCCTCCGAAGCGCCGCTTCGCGATGAGCCTGCCCGTCCCGTGGTCTATTGGCCCGCAGCGCAGCGAAGAGCCGGGGCCTCGTGAGGTGGCTCCTCATGAATCCGAAAGGCGCCTTTGCCACCGGCCTTGACCTCGTAGAGCGCGCGGTCCGCTTTGAGCATCAGGCCGATCAGCGTTTGATCGCCCGTTCGATCGATGACGGTGCCGATGCTCACGCCTACCCGCGCCAAGCTGCCAGGCGCGACCTCGTAAGGGGTAGCGATGCGCGCCAGAACGCGCGCGCAGAGATGACGCAGTTCGGTTTCGTCGGATTGCTTCAGAAGAATGAGGAATTCGTCACCGCCGAGACGGCAGATGACGGAGCCCGGCGTTGCGAACTCGCTGAGGCGCTGTCCCACCTCCCGAAGGAGATGATCGCCGGCTGCATGGCCCAGCCGATCGTTCACCTGCTTGAAACCGTCAAGATCCAGATAGAGAAGCGCGCGTCCTCGAGTGGGAGGGCGCATCCGGGCAAAGCAATCCTCCAACCGCCAGCGGCTCGCCAGCCCGGTGACGGGATCGGTGAAGGCTTTCTCGCGGTTTTCGAACTCCGCCCTGATCGCGCCGATCGCGGTTTCACGATGCTGACGGATGATCCCAAGATTCATAACAATGAAGATCACGGTCTGCGCCGCAATCAGAGGTATGAATTGTGGATGCTGGAGGCTGAATGCGATCTTATAGCTGCCGTCGATCAGAAGCGTCTGGACGATGGCGTAGCGCGGGGCGGGAAAGTTGCGCCCGACAATGCCCCCGATGGCGGCCAGCCCGCTCGCGAGCACCAGCAGTGACAAAGTAAGATCGCCAGAACTCACGACGAGGAAGATCGTCAGTCCCTGCAGGCAGGCCCAGAGAAGCCCTCCGGCGAAGAGCGGCCCGGCCGGTGCGTCGACACGTTTAAGGGACGCGACCCGAAACAGAAGAAGCGCGATATCGCAGACCGCGATCCCCAGGAATATCGGCTGCAGATTGTGCGCGTAGATCACCAGGGCCACGACGATGGTGTTGACCGCGCCGATGACGAGCGGAACCTTCGACGTGAAGAACATGGAGCGCAGGCGACGCTGCGTTTCGTCCGGTAGGCCGCCGCCAATTTCGGCGAGCCATCGCAGGATCGGATTGCGCGGCGCGCGGTAAAGCGAGGTATCTGGCATCGTCGTCCGCACGAGGGGGAGGCAGAGAGCCATAGGTTACGGAAGGTCAGTTAAAGAACCTGTTGCACGCAATTGGTTTGGCCGGCATTTTCGGTAGCTGCCCATCGACACGCGACGGGATCGCACGCCGTCGGGCTCACCGCCCCGATGCTTGGCGGGCCATCAATTGCCCGCCAGCCGTTGCGCCCCGGCGCGGGCGGCTTATCTTCGCCGGGTCGTTGACCGACGACATGCAACGGGAGTGTCTGCTATGAGCGTTCTGACCATCATCGCCCGCCTGAAGGCCAAGCCGGGCCACGAAGCCGATCTGGAGCGTGAACTGAGCGCCCTTCTCGCCCCCACGCGCGCCGAGAAAGGTTGCATCCAGTACGACATGCATCGCTCGCATCAGGACCCCGGCCTCTTCTATTTCTACGAGAACTGGGAAAGCCGCGAACTCTGGAACGACCATATGAAGACGCCCCACATCACGGGCTTCGGCGCCAAGCAGGGGGATCTCGCCGAAAGCTGGGAACTCTTCGAGGGCGAGAAGGTCGGTTGAGCGGCGAAGGGAGGAGACCTCGTTGAAGATCACCTTTTACGCCCATGCGAGCTTCCGGCTGGAAGCGGACGGGCTCGCCGTCGTCACCGATCCCTATACCCCGGCCCGCAGCGGCTTCGATCCGATCGCAGAACCGGCCGACATCGTGCTCATGAGTTCGGCGACGGACGATTTCCATTCCGACCCAAGCCATGTCGGCGGCGATCCCACGGTCGTCAATACACTGGAACTCCCGCCCGAGGGGACGGTCGTGAAGGGCGTGCCCGTCCGCCCCTTCCCGGCCTATGAGAGCCTGACCTTCGACTACCAGTCGGCCTTCGGCCGCGACCCGGACGCCAACGCGCTCTATCTCTTCGAACTGGGCGGTATCCGCGTTCTGCATATGGGCGACATCGGCAATCCCGTCGCGCCCGAGCATCTGGACGCGCTCGCCGGCCAGGTCGATCTTCTTCTGGCGCTGACCGGAGAGCACGCGACCATCGCCCTCGACGATCTCGACGCCGCCATCGCGCGCATCCGGCCGGGCGCGATCATTCCGATGCACTATCACAGCGGCAAAGGGGTGCTCGCCATCGAGCCCGTGGAGCGGTTCACCGAGCGCTTCGCGCCCGAGCGTGTGCGCCGCGTCGGCACCACCAGCATGGAACTCACGAAAGACATGTTGAACCCGGACCAGCCGACGATCTTCGTTCTCGACCAATCGCGCTGAAGCGCCCTGCCCTCATGCGGAAGCCGTCCCTTGCCCAGCGAGGGGCGGCTTTTCGACGAGCCCCCGGATCGAACCTCAGGTATTGCGGCGGGGCCGATTTTTGCTAAGCTCGCCTCAGTTGTATCTTCGAACGTGAGGGTTGAACGCGATTCCACAGTCCGCTTCATCAAACGCATCGGGCATCGTTACAGCTCCGCCAAGTGGTCATGGAGCTGACCTGACGACATAATGTATAAGCGCGTCACCAATTGGGTAGACTCTACGCAATCCCGATAATGCGATGCGTTTATCGCATTGGAATAATATTATCGCCTTACGAATACAATTCTAATTCATATCGCTAGAGTATAATTACCATCGATATAGAATTTTTTATCTTACAGACGAACATTTAAATGTGATGGATCGTCCCTATGAATTGCATGGGTGACGATATACAAGATCTCTGCGAAAATGATCTGGGGTGTCATGAGCATTTCTTTGAAGAAGGGCGAGCGTCTGTCGCTCGACAAACCCGGCGGTCTGACGCGGGTGCGCATGGGGCTGGGTTGGGACCCGGCCAAGGGCGGCTGGTTCTCGCGGGGCAAGGCTGTGGACATGGATGCGTCCTGCATCCTCTTTTCGGGCGACAGGCCGGTCGATACGGTCTGGTTCAAGCAGTTGGCGTCACGCGACGGATCGGTGACCCATTCCGGCGACAATCGAACGGGCGACGGCGAGGGGGACGACGAGTCCATCACCGTGGACCTCGCGCGCCTTCCGACCGAAGTGGACGGACTGGCCTTCACGGTGAATTCCTTCACCGGCGAGACTTTCGAAAAAGTCGCCAATTGCCGATGCCGTCTCCTGGACGAAGCGGGCGGCGGTCAGGAATTGTGCAACTTCGCCCTGTCCGAACAGGGCGCGCATCAAGGCGTGCTGATGGCCGTGATGAAGAAGATCGGTGCCTCCTGGTCCTTCCGCGCGGTCGGCGCGGCCGGCACTGGGCGGACCTTCGACGCTCTGCTGCCGGTCGCGGCAGCGCAGCTTCGCGACTGAGCGGCTCTTTCTCCGCCCGACGGAGGGGCGTTTTCGATCATCGATCCGCCCTGAGCGTCCTTTTGGCCGCGCGTCTTCTCCTTTTACGAGTGACATCATGACGATCCTTCTCCCCGGCCAGAATGCGCCCCTGACGCAACAGGATGCCGAGATGGTCGTGAGCTTCGGCGGGCGAAGCGTCGTCGATGTCTCGGCCTATCTCCTGGATGGCTCGGGCAAGGTGCGCGGCGACGAGGACATGGTCTTCTACGGCCAGACCGCAAACCCCTCCCGTTCGGTCCGTTTGCAGGTTTCGGACACGCGTCGGGCGGTCCTGTCCTTGGATCTGTCCCGAGTGCCGGAGGCCATCGAGCGGATCGCCGTCTGCGCGGCGGTGGACAAGACCGCCGCGCCGAACGGCACATTGTCCGACGCGCTGCCGATCGAGGTCGAAATCGCCGCCTATCGCTTTGCCCCCGTGCCGGAGCGAAGCGATATTTCCGCCATCACGCTGATCGAACTTTACCGCCGCAACGGAGCCTGGAAACTGCGCGCGGTGGGCCAGGGCTTTGCCGGCGGGCTGAAGCCGTTGTCACAACTTTATGGCGTAGACATTGCCGAGGATGCTCCGGCCGCACCCCCGGCTCCACCTCCCCCTCCGCCCATCAGCCTCTCCAAGGTCTCGCTCAGCAAGGCGCGCCCGACGATCGATCTCAAGAAGGGCTCGGGGTCGTTCGGCACGATCGCGGTCAATTTGAACTGGAACCGGGGCGCGGCGACCAAGCGGGGCCTGTTCGGCGCCTCCGCCCGCGCCAATGGCGCGATCGATCTCGATCTCGCCTGCCTCTACGAATTGACCGACGGCAGCAAGGGCGCGGTTCAGGCGTTGGGAAAGCGGTTCGGCAGCCTCGACCGGCCGCCTTTCATCAAGCTGGCCGGCGATGATCGCTCAGGCGACGCGGCCGAGGGCGAATGGCTGCATGTGGCCGGCGCGCAATGGTCTCGTATTCGCCGGGTTCTCGTCTACGCCTTTATCTATGACGGCGTCCCCAATTGGGCCGCGACCGACGGCGTCGTAACGATCGGCGTGGCCAACCAGCCACCGGTCGAGGTGCGGCTGGACGAGGGCAGCGGCCTCGGCCTCTGCGCGATCGGCCTTCTGGAGAATGTCGGCGGGGACATCCGCGTCAGCCGCGAGGTTCGATATTTCGAAGGAGCGTCGGAAATGGACCGGGCCTATGGCTGGGGGATGCGCTGGACAGCCGGCTCCAAATAGAACACCACTCGCTCTGCGAGTGAACGACGAGACCCAAGGGGAAACAGATGGCATTGGGATGGCTGCGCGAACGCGGCGAAGAGCTTCGCAAACAGGCCGGCGACACGCTGAAGCGCTTTCAGAACCAGAAGATGCTCGACGCGCTGACGGGCGGCTGCGCCTGGCTCGCCTCGGCGGACGGCACGATCTCCGGTGAGGAGAAGCGCAAGATGCTGAATTTCATGCGCGTTTCGCCCGAGATGAACGTGTTCGAGACCAAGGCGGTGCTCACCTCGTTCTCCTCGATCGCCGATACGTTCGAGGTCGATTACGAGTTCGGCCGCATCGAGGCCGTGCGGCGCATCGCGCTGATCAAGGACGACGCGGCGGCCGCCAACGTGCTCGTTCGTCTCGTCTGCATCATCGGCGGTTCGGACGGCACGTTCGACGCGGACGAAAAAAAGGTGGTGCGCGAAATCTGCCACCTCCTGGACCTCGATCCCGCGCAGTTCGACGTCTGACTGCGGGGCAGGCCCCCGCTGAACAACGGAATCCAAGAAGGAGGAAGCATGTCGATCAGTCTCGGCAAGGGCGGCAATATCTCGCTGTCCAAGGAAGTGCCGTCTCTCGTGAAGATCGCGGTCGGGCTCGGTTGGGACCCCAAGCGCACCGACGGGCGCGACTTCGATCTCGACTCCTCGGCCTTCGTGCTCAATGCTGACGGACGCGCTTTGTCGGAGAGCCATTTCGTCTTCTACAACAACCTCAAGTCGCCCGACGGGGCCGTTATCCACACCGGCGACAACAAGACCGGCCAAGGGGATGGCGACGACGAGGTTCTGACGGTCGATCTAAAGGCCCTGCCTAACGAGGCCGCGCGCATCGCCTTCACGGTGACGATCCATGAGGCGCAGGCGCGTTCGCAGAATTTCGGCCAGGTCGGCGGCTCCTTCATCCGCATCGTGGATGCCGCGACCGGCCGCGAGATCACGCGCTACGATCTGAACGAGGACTACTCGACGCAGACCGCGATGATCTTCGGTGAGGTCTACCGCCACAATGGCGAATGGAAATTCCGCGCCGTCGGCGAAGGCTATGCCGGTGGCCTGAAGGCGATGGCGGCCCAATATGGGCTCAATGCGAACTGATCGCAGCTGACACTCTTCGGCCTCCGACTGCGCCGGCGTTCCTCCCGAGGGCCCGGCCTCCAGCAACAAGGAATTTCGCATGGCAGTTTCACTCAGCAAGGGGGGCAACGTCTCCCTGTCGAAGGAGGCCCCGGGCCTGACGGCCGTCACGGTCGGCCTCGGCTGGAAGCCCAAGGTCACGGACGGTGCGGCCTTCGACCTCGACGCCTCGGTCTTCATCCTCGGAGACAATGGCAAGGCGCTGTCCGACTCCCATTTCGTCTTCTACAACAACGCCAAGTCGCCCGATGGCGCGGTGGTCCATTCCGGCGACAACCGCACGGGGGAAGGTGAGGGCGACGACGAGCGCGTCCAGATCGATCTCGCCAAGCTGGACCCGGCCGCCGTCAAGGTCGCCTTCGTCGTGACCATTCACGACGCCGAAACGCGCAAGCAGAATTTCGGCCAGGTCGGCGACGCCTATATTCGCGTCTTGAATGCGGCCGACGGCAAGGAACTGGCGATCTACGATCTGGACGAGGACGCCTCGACCGAAACTGCGATGATCTTCGGCGAGCTTTATCGCAACGGTCCGGACTGGAAGTTCAAGGCCGTGGGCCAAGGCTATGTCGGTGGCCTCGCCAAGGCCGCGACCGAATACGGGATCAATGTCGGCTGAAACGGCTGGCGCGGGCCGCCGCCCGCGCCGTTCCTTCCCGGTCCAAGGCCGATCGGTCGCCCCCGGACAACGGACCGTCGCGAGGGGGCTGAGCCACCCTGTGTCTCGCCTCGAGCGGCTGCGCATGGTCGCCGCTGCCCCGCGAGTTTGTGCCCGATATGGCGGTCCAGCGCGCTTTCCGCCACTGGCGGAACCCTGGCCGGCTGCGCAGGATCAGCGGCCATTTCACCAGCGCAGCACGGGAACCGGAAGGCCGAGCGACGTGCCGGCCGGCAATCGTCATCGGCAGCCAAGGCCTGACGACCACCGAACGCAGTGGAAATCGGGGGCTTCGATCCCGGGAAGAGGATCGAGGGCCGCAAGCGCCACATCGTCACCGATACGCTCGGTCTGACGGTCGGGCTTGTCGTGTACGGTGCCGACGTCCAGGATCGCCCTGTCCTCGTCTCGATCCGCGATCGCTCTCTTGAGCTATGCCCTATCGACGCCGATGGCGCATAGGCCAGCGACGCGTTGAAGGGGCGGCTGCGCAAGATAGATCGGCGGACGATCCGGATGATCAAGCGCTCCGATCGAGCCATGGGCTACGAGGTTCTGCCGCGTCGATGGGCTGTGGAGCGAAGCTTGGCCCGGCCGCTGCGGCAGGCTGGCTAGGGGCTTAGAGAAGACCATCGCAAGCGCCGAGGCCTGGATCCTCGTCGCCGTCCATCGTTTCTCCGCCAAGGGGCTTGCAAGATCTCGCCAGGCTTCATGGGGTTTCGAGTTGGGTCTGAGAAACCACGACCGAAGCAGGTCGGATCGCCGTCCACCGTTCTCTGCTGGCGCAGTTCGGCGTTACGCAGCCGGTGATCTATCCCGCGCGGAAGACCTTGCCGATAGCCGCCGGAAAGGCCGGACGATCCCAAGCGATCCCCAAGCATCAGGATCGGGAGAAGAAGGGCCGGGCCGGATCGACAGTGCTTTTCATCCGCACTGTCGTTGGCGACGCCGACCCCGCTTTCACTGCATTTGACGCCTCGACGCGAACCGAACATCTCTCGTCGGCGCTGCGCCGGAAACGGCCGAAACGGTCTCTTATCGTTTACTGCGCGCCGTCGCTCGACGGAGCGCCGTCGCTTGCGCCCTCGTTCGGCTCGGCCTCGGGATCAGCCTCGTCCGCTTCGGGATCGACCACCGGATCGGGCCCCTTCACCACCGCGCCGTTGACCGAGACCGAACCGTCGGCGGCAGCGTCCACCACCCACTCCCAGTCCCCATCCGTGGTCTTGCGGCCCAGCCCCTGCGCCATCTGGATCATGCCGACGACCTGATGCAGATCGGGCTCCTGCTCGGCGGCGCGTTGCAGGCTGCTGATCGTGTTCTCGAGACCTTCCGCGCGCACGTTCAGCGTGGCGGCCGGGTTCATGTCCACGAAATTCATCTCGCCCGACAGATGCAGGTTGAAATCGGTGGCGCTCAACGTGCTCGGCTTCAGAGCGATCTTGATGCGCGCTGGGTCGAACGACTGGATGATCCGGGCCTTCACGTCCTCCGACAGGGGCTCGTCGGCGGCGAAGTCGGCATTTCGAATGGCGAGGTCGGCTGGCGTCTTCAGATCGACGCCGGAGACGGACAGGCCGAGCGCGGCCTCCTTGGGCACGAAGCGGGCGGCCCAGGGCGGCAGGAACGGGCCGTCGATTGACAGGCCTTTGAGGGCAAAGTCCGTGTCGAGCCCGGCATTCTCGGCAATGCCCGTCATATGCGTCACCTGCCGCGCCTCGCCGACCCGCAGGGCTCCGAACGAGGACTGGAATCCGGCGTCGCGTGTGCTCACGGTGACATCGAGCGAGGACCAGAACGGCATGAGCTTCAGCAACGCCGCGCGCAGTTCCTTCCCGAAGGGACCTGCGAGCGTCGCCTTTTGATCCACCGCGAAGGCCGGCATGTTTCGGAGCACGAGGACGTAGAGATCGCGCGCCTCGACATTGCGCCCGTCCTTGACCGAGGCGATGGTTTCCAATTCGCTGGCCTTGACGCCGATGTTGATCAGGAGCGAGTTGGCCAGAGCCTCTGTCTCGGCAGGCTCGCTCCCGTCTTCACCCTCCGCCGGCGGGGGCGCCTTAAAGCTGACCGTCTGAGCATAGTCGGTGAACGTCTGTCGGAAATCGATATCGACCCCGCCCGCCTGCCCCGGCCGCGCGCTCGTCGTCAGCTTGGTGTTCGCGACCGTCGTGCTGGAGTCGCTCAGCGCTTCGTTCTGGAGGCTGACGGTGTCGCGCGCAAAACCCTCGGCCGTGCGATAGGCGAAGAGGCTCGGCGCAAAGACACCCTTGAACTTCTGCTCGCCCTGCGAGTAGGCGAAGCTCTGGAGCGTGTCGGCGATGGTGGTGTCGAACTTCACATCGATCGGGTCGCCGGTGAAGACATTCCAGTCGCCGTCCGCGCGCGGGCTGACGAGGAAGGAGATGGGCGCGACCTTCACATCGATGCCCAGATCGGCCTTGAGGAAGGGCGCAGCGTCCAGAGTCACGCGTTGGCCCATCGGATCGGGCTCGACGCGCAGGATACCTTTCTTGAAGGGAACGTCCGTGACATAGGCGGCCAGCGCCGTGCGAAGCGCCGCCGCCTCCTGCGCGGTGCCGGCGGGTGCCGGCTCGGGGACAAGGCCCTCGGCATAGGCGGGCAGGGCGAGGCCGGCGACCAGGGCAGTCGTCGTGAGAAGACGGCGAACCATCGGAAATCCTATGTCTCTGAGAAGGCTGCGGGTTGGAAAGCTTGGGGTCTTGACCGGGATGGGCGGCTGTGCGGCAGGCGGCGAAACCATCATTGGGCCGGCCGATAGACGATCATCTTGCCGAGCGACACGTGAAGCATGGGCACACCGTCGACCTCAGCGACATCGACCTCGTTGGCCTTCACCATGCCTTGGATCGACTGGTCCTCGCCTTGCAAATACGCGGGGCCTTCGCGCTCACGCAGATCGCCTTCCGGCGTGTCTCGGGTTTGCCCGAAGCCCCCGTCCATGCTGGCCCTGAGGGAGCGATCGCTGTCGTCCGGCAGCGTCCCATGCTGGCTGCGATAGGCAACGAGGCGAAGATCGGTCCGCCCCTCCAAATAGAACGGATCGCGGTCCTGAGCGAAGACCTGCGCGATCGGCACGAGAATGAACAACGCCAACAAAACCCGCAAACGCATGTCCTTATGCTTTCACATGTGCTCCACGATCCAGCCAATCGCCTGCCCGGCTCGCCGGGGCGCAAGCCGTCAGGGTCTAGGGAACCGATGCCGCCCATGCAGGAAGACATGGACGCTCCCTCGCCGATCGCCGAGCGGGAGATGTCGCGAACTGGACATCTGTATCGCCAACCCGGCTTTGGCACGTCAAGTCGCCCGACCGGAATAATTTCGTTTAACGGGCTCGGTTCGAGAAACGTTTCTATGATCTCGCCGCCTTCACGCCTTATCGAAGCAGGCATTTCGGAGTTTTCCCGGTGAAAGCTCGCGCCGAAATCGAATGACATCTTATCGTATTGTCTTGCCCAACCTCCACAAGGCCTTGCCGCTGCTTGGATTTTGCAAAGCGTCACCCAGCGACGCCAGCATCCTTGCTGCAAGTCGCTCGATATTGTCGGGCGATAAACGATCTCGTGCTCGGGGCTTCATCCTTTCCTAACCGCGTTGCGCTTCAAAAAGGACGGTTGGTAGCCGAGGGTTACTTCAGGACTGTTTGCCCCTTCCTTCACGACATGCATGGCGGACCCTCCGGCGAGGCGAACCCAATCTGATTCTCGGGGGCGACCCGGATCGCTCGACATGCGGTCGGAACGCGGGTCCTTTTCGTCCGCCCTTGGATGATCGACACGACCTTTCCGGACGTGAGAAGACTTTCGATGTGTTCCGCCTCCGCGTTTCTCCGCGCCATGACTTCCATGATCGCGGCAGCGTCCACAGCCAGATGAGCCATCGGTTCGGCATTCTTGATTCCTGCCTCGTCGAGGGCTTCCCGTATCAGGCGGCAGCAAAGACCCGCAGGGCGTTCGAGGCAGCGCAGGAGCTCGCATCGCCCTCCCAAACGGACCTGTCTTATCCGAACAAGACGCGGGCGATGTCGACGCTCTCCACCGGCTTCTGGCAGAAAGGAAGGGTCCGGTAGGCAGGTGGGACGATCGCGTGGTCGTAGCCCGTCGACAGGACGCAGCACACACCGCGCTGGCGCAGTGCGTCGATCAAGAGAAAGACCTGCTCGCCGAAAAGGTTGATATCCAGGATGGCCCCGTCGAGAGGCCCTTCCCTGGCGACGATGCTCGACGCGGCGGCGAGCGTGGGTACGGGGCCGAGCACGGTGGCCCCCGAACTCTCGAAATAACGGGCCATATCGTCGGCCACGAGGAACTCGTCGTCCACGATCAGAACCGTCTTGCCCGCCATGTCGATGAATGGCGCGGGCTTGCCGCGCGACAGCTGGCTCATCGTCTGTCCCTTCCATTGCCCGCGTGAAGCGGCAGGTCGATCGTGCAGCGCACGCCGTCCGGTCGAAGCTCGTAGGTCGTGATGGCACCCAGCTGGTAGGGCAGCGCCTTCTCGATCAGCGTGCGCCCATAGCCGCTGCCCTGCGCCTCAGCGCCGTCCTCCGGCATATCCGCCACGCCTGTTTCGCTCCATTCGACATGGAGACGATCCGGCGCGGCCTGGCTGCGATGAACGCGCCAGGTCACATTGAGCCGGCCCGCTCCACCCGACAGCGCGCCGTATTTGACGGCGTTGGTGGTCAGTTCGTGGATGGCGAGGGCGAAGGTCTGCACGCTTGCGGAGCGCAGGCAAACGCCCTCGGGTCCAGCCAGCAGGATATGGTCGGACAGGCCGTCTTCGGCGAATCCGCGCGCCTCGAGTTCCGTGCGAAGCAGGATATCGAACGTCACCCGCTCGCCGCTGTCGAGCCGGGACAGGAGACTGTTGATGCGGGCCAGCGCCGCAAGCCGAGAACGGAACCGGGCGAGAAAATCCGGCAGGCCGTTCGAGCCGCCGGCCGTGCGGTCCGCGATCGCGCGGACCACGCCGATGAGGTTGCGCGTCCGGTGCTGGAGTTCGGCCATGAGAACCTGTTGGCGCTCCCGAAGCTGGCGCATGTCGTCGATGTCAGTGGAGGTGCCGAGCCATTCCACGATCTGCCCCGCTTCGTCCCGCACCGGAAGAGCGCGCGTCAGAAACCAGCGATACCGCCCCTCCCCGGCATGGAAGAGACGCGTTTCCATGTCGAGATGCGAGGAGCCATCGGCCCGCTCCCAGCCGGCCAGGGCTCGGCTGCGATCCTCGGGATGCAGCGCATCCAGCCAGCCGTAACCTTGGCTTTGCGCAAGGGTCTGGCCCGTGACGTCGCACCATTGCGGGCTCGCCCATGTCCACTGGCCGGAATCGAGAGACCGCCAGACGAGCTGGGGGATACCCTCGATCACCGTCCAGAGCCGCCATTGGTTCTGGCGCAGCTGCTCGGCCATTGCCCGGTGCTCGGTCACGTCCTGGCTGATGCCGCCGACATGGTTGATCTCGCCGGCGGGGCTGCGGATCGGAAAGCCCCTGTCCTGAATCCAGCGGATGCGCCCGTCGTCGAAGCGCCGGATGCGATAGACGATCTGGATATGGTCGCCGGCGAGCGCGCCCGGCAGCGCGGCGAGAGCCCGCTTCCGATCCTCGGGATGGATCGATGCGACCCAGCGCGAGAGATCGTCGAGAACCATCTCTCGGCGCTCGCCCCAGATGCGTTCGAAGGCCGGGCTGAGATAGACGAGCCGGCGCGTCCGCGCATCGACGATCCAGAGCGCGTCGGTCGAGTTTTCGGCGAAGGAGCGGAAGCGCTCCTCGCTGGCTTGCAGCCGGGTCGCCGCCGCCTCCTCCTTCAGGCGCAGCAACTCGGCCTGCGCCCTCTTCCAGTCGCTGATCTCCTTCGTCGTCGTGGCGACGCCGTCGCCCAGCTTCACGACCGACTGGTAGAACCATCCGTCGAACTGCTCGTGGACATAATGGCGCTCGGCCTGCTCGGGGCGGCCCGTTTGCGTCACGCGTTTGAAGGCGTCGAAAATTCCTTCAACCACGACGCCGGGATTGCGCGTCAGCAGGCTTTCGCCGCGCACTTCCCCGTAGCGGCTCTCGGACGTATGATTGTTGAGCACCCAGCGAAAATCGACGATCTCGCCCGCCTCGTCACGCATCGCCTCGAAGACCTGGATCATGTCGGTCGAGGCATCCAGAGTGCCCTGAAGGAGATCGCGACCGGCCTTCAATTCGGCTGTCGCCTCCTGGATGCGCTGTTCCAGGTCTGCGCGGTGCCGCCCCTCGCCCGCTCGCAGGACCGCATCGGCTCGCTTGCGTGCGTCGATGTCGATGTTCATGCCAGCCCATTTCGCGATGCGCCCTTTCACGTCGAGCACGGGGGCCGCGCGGACATTGGTCCAGCGCCAGCCGCCATCGGGGGACCGCAGGCGGAATTCGGCATCCACCAGCCCCCGCGCATCCATCGCCGCCCGCCATTGTCGCTCGGCATAGGCGCGGTCGTGGGGATGGATCGCGTCGAGCCAACCATAGCCGAGCCATTCGTCGAGGCTCTGGCCCGTATAGGCGCGCCAGCTCGGACTGTCGGCCACGACCACACCCGCGGCGTCGGTTTCCCAGACCGCCTGCGCCCAGCTCCCGATCAAGAGGCGGTGCCGTGCTTCGCTCTCGCGCAGAGCGGTCTGCACGTGAAACCGATCCGTCGTCTCGATCAGCGTTTGAAGCGCGCCGACGATCCGGCCGGATTCGTCCGGAACCGGCGACCAGTCGGTGTCGAACAGGCGCTCTTCAACCTGCCCGTCCGATTCTTCGAGTCGAACGGGAAAGTCGGTGAGCCGCGTCGCCTGCCCGGCCTGGGTGATCTTCAGCAAGGGGGCCAACGCCGTGTCATAGACGTCCGACCAGCCCTCCCTCGCCGGGCGCCCCAGCAGGACGGGATGCCGGGTTCGAACAATGGCGACATAGGCGTCGTTGTAGATCTGGACATGCTCGGGGCCCCAGAGGAGCGTCGCGGGGCGAGGCATGGCGAGCACCATGTCGAGCGCCGTCCGAAGGCTCTGCGGCCAGGTCTCGATCGATCCGAGCGGCGTCTCCTCCCAGTCGTGAGCCCGCACGCGCCGGGCCATCTCGCTTTCCCCGGCGGGCCAAATCCCCTGAGCCGATGACGTGTCCACGGCGCCTCTCTCGCTGCCCCATCGCGGGCCACACAAGCTTAGGCACCCGCGTGCGCTCCTAGGCAATGGCCAGCTGCTTAGCCGAGACCATCAGACGAGCTGCCGGGCACGCGCAGCTCGCGTCACCGCGCAACAGCCCGCCGCGCGAGGGAGGGCGTCGCGGCGGGCTGGCGATGGACGCGCTCGCCGGGACCAAGCACGCCACCACCGCCGCGCTTGACGGCGTAGGACCGCGCGTCCGCCTGATGCATCGGATCGTCGAGGCTCACCTGCGACAGCAGTCCGGTCGCATAGCCGAGGCTAAGCCCGACCGTGACCGGCCGAGCGACCCCGATGTCGCAAGGGCGCGTCAGCTGGCGATGGATGCGCTCGGCCAGACGCCCCACCGCCTCCTCGTCGTTCACGCCGATCTGCGCCAGTACGAACTCGTCGCCGCCGGTGCGCGCGACGATCGTGGCTTCCGAAACGCTCGACTGGACGCGCGCGGCGAGGATCGCCAGGAGCCGATCGCCCGCCTGATGCCCGAATGCGTCGTTGACGGCCTTGAAGCCGTCGAGGTCGAGGGTGTGAATGGCGACCGCAAGGCACCCTCCCTGCGGCAGCGCGGCCAGAGCGTCGCGCAGCCCGAGTCGGTTCAGAAGGCCGGTCAGCGGATCGCGCCGGGCCAGCGCGGCCAGTTGAAGCCGCAGGGCGACGCCATCGCGCGCCGTTTGATAGACATAGCCCACGCTTTGAATGCCGGCGGCGGTGAAAACGGCAAAAACAACCGCGACCATCAGATGCGAAGGCGTACCCAGAGAGGCGATGGCGAGCGTGCTGGGAAGGCCCAAGCTCAGGATCGCGGCGCCGGCAATGTGGGGGCGGATCGACACACGGGCGATCAGGCTCGCGCTGTAGCCGAACCACAGGCACACGGGGGCGAGGTGAAGCACCGGATCGGGCAGAGAATAGATCGCGACCGAAAACAGGCTGACGGCCAGACTGACCGCAATCGTGGAAACGCCGTGGAGCGTTTCATGCCGACGAACCTTGTCGAGAGACGCATGGCGATAGGCGAGGCGGTGACGCTGGTGGTCCAGGACCATCGCGATCTTGACGAGCGCGGCCGCAACTCCGCCGGCCATCGCGACCAGGACGAAGGCGCTGGGATGGGTCCAGAAGCCGTAGGTGCCGGTCCCGACCAGCAAGACGCACAAGATCACCATGGGCACGACATTGCCCGCAAGACCATCCACCAGTTCCCGGTACACGTCCTCGGGCTCGTCCCATCGTCCGATCTTAAGCACCACCACCTCGTTGCCACACCGCCGACAGGGGCTGAATGCCCCGGACACGATCGTCTGAGGTTGCATGGGCCAGGGTCTTTCGCAGCGCGGTGTCTGAGGAGCGACTCAATGCTCCCGGCCGTACCAACACGACGCGAATGCACACGCTGAGGACGTGCCCGGCGGGAAAGCGCGTCACTTGCGGTTTCGAGCCCGGGCTTGGTGCCAAGATCGACGCCGCGCGAAGGGCCACGATCTCTCCCGAGGCAAGGCGAGACATGCCTAGCATTTGCGAGCTGCCGTTCATGAGGTGCAAACCAAGCGATCGGGTTTCGTTGGCAGTCCGTGCAAGAATCGAGCATGGAACTTTTCGCGATAGCTTTTATCGAACGCCCAAAGCGTCCCTCCCGGAACGATCCGTCCATGCGTCTCATCATCAAAGCTCGTCTCGCTCTCAGTTTCGGCCTGATCCTCGTTTCAACCTGTGGTATTGATGTGTTGAGCATCGGAACCCTGTCCGGCGCGCCGGCGGAGGGCAGTGGCGCCATGCAGCTCTGGCTGGTCGCGGGTATCGCCTTGGTGACGCTTCTAGGCGCGGCGCTGGCAAGCTGGATCATTCTGTCGCTCACGAGCGGCCTGCGCCAGCTCACCGAAAACATGGACCGGATCGCCAGCGGCGACCTGTCCCACCGCATCGTCCATGGGCGGCGCGACGAGCTGGGCGATATCCTGACGCGCCTGTGCCAGACGCGGCTTCGTCTGGCGGGCACGGTGCACGCGGTGCAGGGCGCGGCGATGCAGGTGGCGTCCGGCTCGCAGCAAGCCTGCGCGACGGCGCAGAAGCTGTCCTCCGGTTCGACCGAACAGGCGGCCGCCAGCGAGCAGGCCTCGGCCGCGACCGAAGAGATGAGCGCCAATGTGCGTCAGACCGCCGGAAACGCCTCGACCACAGAGACGATCGCGGCGCGGGCCGCCGAAGATGCCGGCACCACGGGCGAGGCGGTGGCGCAGTCCACCAAGGCCATGCGCGAGATCGCCGGGAAGATCGCTCTCGTGCAGGAAATCGCCCGTCAGACCGACCTTCTCGCTCTGAACGCGGCCATCGAGGCAGCCCGGGCCGGGCAGCATGGCAAGGGTTTTGCGGTGGTCGCCTCGGAGGTCAGGAAGCTGGCCGAGCGCTCTCAGGTGACGGCGTCCGAAATCGGAGCGCTGTCGTCGCGCACGCTGGTGGTCGCGGAAGATGCGGGCGCGCGCCTGGACAAGCTGGTGCCCGACATCCGGCGCACGGCGGAACTCGTGTCGGAAATCTCGGCGGCCTGCCGCGAGCAGTCAGTCGGCATCGACCAGATCAACCAGGCGATCGGCCAGCTGGATCAGGTGACGCAGGCCAATGCCGGCGCGGCCGGCGAGATGGCGGCCACCGCCGAGCAATTATCGTCGGAAGCGGCGCGGCTGGAAGACCGCATGGCGATCTTCCATGTGAACGAAGGCGAAGCGCGCGTGATCCTGGCGGGCGTCGAAGCCGGCCAGAGCGGGAACCAGCTCCAGGCCCTGGCCGAAAGATACGTGGCGGAGCAGCAGGCCGCCGACGCCTCCCGCCAGCCCGCTCCCGCGTCGCAGACATGGCGCGCGGCGGCCTGAAGCCGGTCGAGCCGGCGACGTTTGGACAGCCTGTCACGTTTGGACAGCCTGTCAATCGTGGGCCGCGCGTATCGGACGCGTCTACAGCCAACCTCATCAGCCAGCACGTCCCGCGCTCAACCCTTTCGGGGCCGAGGGCGGGACGTTTCATCCGTCAGGCAGAGACGAGGCGGCTCAGACCTCGGCGGGTTTCAGCAGCGACAGCGCCTCTTCGTCGCTCAGGCGCTCGGGCCGCTCGCAGCGCGACGCCACGGCGACGCCGCGCTCCTCATCCGCCGAGCGCAGGATGGCGAGCATGACGTCGAGAACGTGAAACGCCCATTCGCCGTTGACGCGCGCTTGGCGACCGCCCTCGATCGCCCGCGCCATCTCGGCCAAGCCCAGACCGCGATAATTGGCGTAGAGCGGCTTGGCGACGGGGTAGTTCGCCTGTCCGAAGAAGCGATCCGCCGCTTCGCTGGAGGTCCACTCGTCGCGGTTTTCCGCCCGCTCGATCCGCCCGCCGAAGAAGTTGGGGTCGGGCACGCGCAGCGAGGCGGACTCGCCGTGAAGCTCGATCGGCAGATGGGCGTGTTTCCAGACGTCCCAACTGGCCAGCAGCGTCACCTGCGCGCCGCTTTCGAAGGAGAGGACGGCGTGAACCGTGGTGGGCACCTCCACCTCGATCCGCTGGCCGACATTCGGCCCCTCAGCCGTCACCACGCGCTCGGGCAGGCCGACGCGCCCGACCGCCGTGACCTTGGCGACGGGCCCGAGCAGCGTCACCAGCGCGCCGACATAGTAAGGCCCCATGTCGAGGATCGGGCCGCCGCCCGGCTTGAAGTAGAAGGCGGGCGCGGGATGCCAGTGCTCCATGCCGCGCGACATGATGGTGGCGACGCCCGAGATGACCCGGCCCGTCGTGCCGTCGTCGATCAGGCGGCGGCAATCCTGCAAGCCGGGGCCAAGGATCGTGTCGGGCGCTGAGCCGACCTGGAGCCCCTTCTCGCGGGCAAGCGCGACGATGGCGCGCCCGTCCTCCAGCGAGGTCGCGAGCGGCTTTTCGGTATAGACATGCTTGCCGCTGCCCAGCGCGCGCAGCGAGACGCCGGCATGGGCGTCCGGGTTGGTGAGGTTGAGGACGATGTCCACCTCGTCGCTGGCATAGAGCTCGTCCAGCGACAGGGCGCGCAGCCCGTACTGAGAAGCACGCGCGTCGGCCGCTTCTGTCCGCATGTCGGCGCAGGCGGTAAAGCGAATGTCGCGGAAAAGCGCGGCATTGCGCAGGTAGATGTCGGAAATGACCCCGCATCCGACGAGGCCGATACGCTGCACCATGGGGTCAGTTCCCGTTTTCGAAGCGCTGGAAGGCGCGGATGGTGGTGCGGGCGAAACGCCCGAAATCGCTGGGATTGTCGTGTTCGGCGACCATCAGGTCCGCGCCCGCCGCCTTGCCGTCCTGCCAGAGCGCGGCCCAATCGAGCGTGCCTTCGCCCACATCCGCCCAGCCGTCCTCATCCGTCTTGGTGCCGGCGGGCGCGATGTCCTTGACATGGAGCGCGGCGACGCGGCCGGCATAGCGGCGCAGCCAGGCGGCCGGATCTTCGCCGCCGCGTACGACCCAGGCGAGGTCGGCCTCCCATTCGATCGCGGGGTCGGCATCCAGAATATGGTCGAGCGGCCGCCCGCCGCCTTCCACCATGCGCAATTCGAAGTCGTGATTGTGCCAGGCGGTGCGCAGCCCCTCGCCCTTCAGCCGGCGCGCGACCGCGCCGACCCGCGCGCCGAACGCCTTCCAGCCTTCGGCGTCCGAGGGCCTGCTATCGGGCAGGAGATAGGGCAGAACGACGATCTCGTTGGCGAGCGTGCGCGCGATCTCAACAGTGCGGTCGAACTCGCCCTCCAGGAGATCGACGCTGAAATGGCCGCTGCGGGCCGTCAACCCGTTTTCGTCCAGCATGGCTTTGAGCGCTGGCACATCGTCGTAAAGCCCGCGAAAGCACTCGACATCCTGATAGCCGAGGGCGGCGAGATCGCGCAGCTGATCGGCCAGCGGTGGCGCGTTGCGGGCGGAGTAGAGCTGCATGGAGAGGGTTGTCATCGGGACACTCCTTGGGACATCGGGATGGGAAAAGCGGGCCGCACGGAGCCGGACCCGCGCCGAAGGGGGCGCGGGCGTCGAGCGGGGGGATCAGGTGTGAGAGGGCGGCGCTCTAGAGCCGCGCGCCGTCCGGGCCGAAGAGCGAGGCGCGCGGCAGGTCGATCAGGAAGGGCAGCGGATCGCCGACGCGGTGGCTGCTCGATCCGTCCGTGCGGATGGCAATGGGCTGGCCGCCGAGCCGGGTCCAGAGAAGCGTGTCCGCGCCCATGGGCTCGACCACCTCGACCGCGCCCATGGCCGGCACGAGACCGGGGCCGGGCTCCGAGCCCAAACGGATATGCTCGGGGCGAAGGCCGAGGCTCGCCTCGCCCGAGGGCGCGGCGCCGCCGGCAAACTCATATCCGGCCAGCGGAATGGTCTGATCGCCGGTGCGGAAGGCACCATTCTCCAGCCGGCCTTCGAGGAAGTTCATGCCGGGCGAGCCGATGAAGCCCGCCACGAAGCGGTTCACCGGCTTCTGATAGACCTCGATCGGGCCGCCGAGCTGCTGGATGACGCCGCCCTTCATGACGACGATCCGGTCGGCCAGCGTCAGCGCCTCGATCTGATCGTGCGTCACATAGATCATCGTGTTGCCGAGGCTCTGATGCAGGCGCTTGATCTCGACGCGCAGTTCGGCGCGCAGCTTGGCGTCGAGATTGGAGAGCGGCTCGTCGAACAGGAAGACATCGACCTCGCGCACCAGGGCCCGGCCGATGGCGACGCGCTGGCGCTGGCCGCCGGACAGCTCGGCCGGCTTGCGCTTGAGATAGGGCTCCAGTTGCAGCATCTTGGCCGCTCGTGCCACGCGCTGGGCGATCTCGGCCTTGGACGTGCCGTTCATGCGCAGGCCGAAGGACAGATTGTCCTCCACGCTCATGCGCGGATAGAGCGCATAGGACTGGAACACCATGCCGATGCCCCGGTCCTTCGGCTCGGCCCAGGTGACGTTGCGGCCCGAAATCCAGATCTGCCCGTCCGTAATGTCGAGCAGCCCGGCGATGGCGTTGAGCAGCGTGGACTTGCCGCAGCCGGAGGGGCCAAGCAGCACGAGGAACTCACCCTGGCGCACTTCGAGGTCGAGCTTGTCGATGGCCCGGAGCGAGCCGTAATGAATGTCGAGTTCGCGAACCGCGACGCTCGGCGCCTTGATCGTGGACATCATCATCCCTTCACGCTCCCCGCTGCGATGCCCCGCACGAACCAGCGGCCGGACAGGAGATAGACGACGAGCGGCACGAGGGCCGTGAGGATCGTCGCCGCCATGTTGACGTTGTAGAGCTTCTCGCCCTGGGCCGAATTGACGATATTGTTGAGCTGCACCGTCATCGGCAGGTTCTCGCGGCCGGCGAAGACGAGGCCGAGGATGAAGTCGTTCCAGATGCCCGTGACCTGAAGGATCACGGCGACCACCAGCATGGGCGTGGACATGGGCAGCATCACATGGAGAAAGATGCGCCAGAAGCCGCCGCCGTCGATGCGCGCCGCCTTGAACAGCTCGGCCGGCAGCCCCGCATAGAAATTGCGGAACAGGAGCGTCATGACCGGCAGGCCGAAAATGACGTGGACAAGCACGATGCCAGGCAGCGAGCCATAGATGCCGATCGCCGAGAACAGGCGCACCAGCGGATAGATGAAGACCTGATAGGGGATGAAGGCCCCGAGCAGCAGCACGACGAAGAGAACGTTCGCCCCACGCACCCGCCAGAGCGAGAGCGCATAGCCCGTGACCGAGCCGAGCGCGATCGAGGCGATGACCGAGGGGATCAGGATCTTCACCGAGTTCAGGAACCCGGCCTGGATGCCCGAACAGTCGAGCCCGGTGCAGGCGCTGGACCAGGCGGTGACCCAGGCCTGAAAGCTCGGGTCGGACGGCCAGGCGAAGATATTGGCAAGGCGCACCTCGTCCATCGTCTTCAGCGAGGTGACGACCATGATGTAGAGCGGCAAAAGGAAGAAAGCCGCCGCGATGCTCAGGAAGGCGTAGAGGCCGAGGCGGCCGGCGGTGAGACGCCGGGGCCGCGCGCCGCGATGGTCGGCCGCGCGGTCGAGCGTGGTGGGCGAGAACGTATCGAGCGTGGTCATCAGGCGCCTCCCCGCTCTTTGCGGAAATATTCGGCGTAGATCCAGGGCGTGAGAACGCAGAGGACCGTGACGAGAAGGACGGTCGAGGCGGCCGCCGCCAAGCCGATATTCTGGCGCTCGAACAGATAGTCCATCACATATTTGGCAGGCACCGCCGTCGCGGTGCCCGGCCCGCCATTGGTGAGCGCCACCACGAGATCGTAGACCTTCACCACCGCGATCGAGAGCAGAACGACCGATGTGATGATCATGGGTTTGAGCAGCGGCAGGACGATGGACGTATAGACCCGCCAGGGCGGAATGCCGTCGACGCGCGCCGCCTTCCAGAGGTCTTCGTCGACACCCCGCAGGCCCGCCAGCATCAGCGCCATGACGAGGCCCGCCGACTGCCAGACGCCGGCGATCACCACGGCATAGATCGCCATGTCGCGCCGGACCACCCAGTCGAAGCGGAAGCTCGTCCAGCCGAGCGCCTGAACCGCCTCCTGAATGCCGAGCGTCGGGTTCATCATCCATTGCCAGACGAGGCCGGTGACGATGAAGGACATGGCGTGCGGATAAAGGAAGATGGTGCGAAGCCCATCTTCGCCGCGCACCCGCTGGTCGATGGCGACCGCGAGCAGAAAGCCGAGCGCGAGGCAGAAGCCGATGAACAGGACGCCGAACAGCGCCATGTTCTGGAGCGAGACGAGCCAGCGCGGATCGCCGAACAGGCGCTCATATTGCTGGGTGCCGACGAATGTATTGACCGGCAGGAGCCGGGAATTGGTCAGGGACATCCAGACCGTCCAGCCCATCGTCCCGACATAGGCGAGAAGAACGATGAGGATGGTGGGGGACAGCGCGACCGCCGGAGCGGCCGAGCGCCGAATGCGCATCGCCATGGGCGGGCCTCCTTTTTTCGAACGTTCAGGCAGGGGGAGCCGCGCGGCGCGCAGCCCCGACCCTTGGCTTACTGAGCGGCGCCGATCACGGAGGCGAAGTCGGCGGCGAAGTCCTCGTCGGTCGCGGACGGGTCGTTGAAATAGGAGGTGATCGTGTCCTGCAAGGCGCCGACCGTGTCGGCGGAGACGAGGAAGTTGATCGAGGGAATCTGGTTGGCCTTGTCCTTCACGAGCGCCGCGCCGCGCTGCGCGCAGGCATCCATTTTCGACACGTCCACATCGGTGCGAACCGGGATCGAGCCCTTCTTCTCGTTGAAGGCGATCTGCGTGGCGGGGTCGAGCAGCGTCTTGGCGAGAAGCTCCTGCGCCTCAGTCGCCGCCGCCGCGCCCGTCTGCTTGGGAAAGACGAAGACATCGCCGCCCATGAGATAGGCGTCCTGGCCCGGCAGAAGCGCGCATCCCGCTTCCTTGCCCGGCGTCATGCCGGCCGCGATGAAGTCGCCCTTGGCCCAGTCGCCCATGATCTGGACGCCGGCCTGGCCGGTGATCACCATGTTGGTCGCGTCGTTCCAGTTGCGCCCCGGCGCGCCGGCATCGACATAATCGCGCATCCGGTGAAAGGTGCGGGCGACGCGCTTGAAATCGTCCGACTGGACGGCCGCTTCGTCCTTGTCGCGATAGACCTTCAGGAACAGATCCTTGCCGCCTTCGCTGAGCAATACCGCGTCGAACACCAGCGCTTCCTGCCAGGGCTGGCCGCCCCAGGCGATGGGCGTGAGGTTGGCCGCCTTCAGCTTGTCCATGTCGGCGAAGAATTCGTCGAAGCTCTTGGGCGCTTGACTGATGCCGGCCTTCTCGAAGGTCTCGGTCTTGTAGAACATCCAGTTATGGCCGTGAATATTCACCGGCACGGCGTAGAACTTGCCCTCGCGCGAGGCCGCGTCCGCGATCGGGCCGGGCATCACGTCGCGCCATTTCTCGCGCATGGCCACCGCGTCGAGATCCACCAGAAGCCCCTGCCCCACGAGATCGTCGAACTGGCGGCCGGTGTTGAACTGCGAGGAGGTGGGCGGATGGCCGCCGACGATGCGGTTGATGGCGGCGGCGCGCAGGTTCGATCCGCCCGCAATGGCCGCGTCCACCCAGGTGCCGCCCGCTTGTTGGTAGGCATCGGCGAAGACGCGCACGCCGGCCGCCTCGCCGCCCGAGGTCCACCAATGCATGACTTCGGCCCGCAAAGGCTCCTGCGCCTGAGCACCCGACAAGAGCGCGCAAGACATCGTGGCGCCCCAAAGGGCACCTCGCATCAGTTTCAACATGGACTCTCCTCCCAGAGACGGCTTTGTTCGACTGATGTAATCGATTACAATTGCAATGCTACTCGACAGTGTAATCGGTTACAAGCATCGTCTCGGGAAATTCGATTTTGCGGAGCAGCACGATTTTGGACGTGAAAGACAATCGCGCGGCACGGATCGGCGACGTGGCGCGCGAGGCGGGCGTTTCGACGGCCACGGTCAGCCGCGCGCTCGCGAGCCCCGAACAGGTTCGCCCGGAACTGCGCGCGCGCGTTCGGGCCGCCGTCGCCAAGCTCGGCTATACGCCCAACGCGGCGGCGCGCCAGCTGCGCGTCAAGCGCAGCCGCACCGTGCTCGTGGTCACGCGCAAGCGCTGGAGCGCGCCTTTCTTTGCGGAGGTTCTACGCGGGCTCGACGCCGAGTTGTCCGCGGCCGGCTATGCCATGGTGCTCGCCAATATGGACAGCGAGGGTCAGGACCGCAGCCGGCAACTCGTGGACATGATGTTCTCGGGCACGATCGACGGCGCGGTGTTCCTGTCGGATTTCGTGGCCGTGGCCGACGGGCGCTCGGTGTTCGACGCCGGCCTGCCGCTCGTCTCGCTCTGCGCCGCGATGGAGGGCACGCACGCGGTTCTGACCGACGAGGACGTCTGCATGGAGCGGGCGCTGCATCAGCTCTTCGCGCTCGGCCACCGCGACATTCTCTACCTTCCGGGACCGGCCGAGAATTACAACGAGATCGTGCGCTGGGGCGCCCTCGCGCGCGCCTTCGAGGCGGCGGGTCCGGGCCTCGGCCTGACGCGGGCCGGGGGCGGCGACTTCTCGCTCAGCTACGGCGCGGCGGCCGCGCGCGCCTTTCTCGCGGGTGAGCGCCGCGCCACCGCCGTGATGGCCGTGTCGGATGAAAGCGCGATCGGCTTCCTCAACACGGTTCAGGACGCGGGAATCCGCGTGCCGGACGATCTGTCCGTGCTCGGCTTCGACGGCATCGAATTTGCCGATTTCTGCCGCCCGACCCTCTCTACCATCCGCCAGCCCCGTTTCGAACTGGGGCGCACCGGCGCGCGCGTCCTGCTTTCGGCCATCGACGCCGACGCGCCGCCGGCCCCGACCCGCCACGTCCTTCCCAATATCCTGGACCTGCGCGGCTCCACCGGCCCCGCCCCTCGGCGTCTTGAGGCGTCGTGACGGGACGCGGACGCGTTCGGGGGCGGCCGCAGGGCCACGGTGCGGACAATCCGACGAACACCGCCCCGCGCTGCGTCAGGGTGCGATCGTGATGGCGAAGAGTGTCACGGGCGTCTCGGCGGAGTGGATCGCGAGCGTCGGCAACGCCCCCTCACCCATCAAGCTGTCATGGACCGCGAGCGAAACTGACTCGCCGGATGCTTCGATCCGGCAGGGGCCGGTGACGAGCAAAAGCCACCAGTGCGCCGGGCGGGGCGGCAGATGGAGGCTTTGGCCCGCATCAAGGGCAAGCCGCTCGACCTGATGCCGGAACACGCCGCGCCGGGTCATGACGTTGAGATCGGTGATCGGCCCGCCTGATAGCGCAGCCTGTGTCGGCGCGTCGGCGGGGAAACTCAGAGGCGGGCTCGCCGGCGTCAGAAGCACCTCGCCCTGCCCCGCGATTGCGAGGCGCATCCCCTCGCCCTCCAGAAGCGCCAGCGTCCGATCAATCCCCTCGAAACACGAGAATGGGCCATCAGTGGCGACATGGGCCATGGACACGCGCCAGTCGAAGTCGGACAGACCGGCGCCCGGCGGATGCACGAAGACCTCCACCGTTTCGCCGCCGCCGTTCTTCCAGGCCATGCGCTTGAGCTCGGCGCTTTTGAGAAGGCGCATCGATCTGTCTCCTAAGAGCACCTAACAAAAATCTCGCGGGGTCGGCTGGTCGAATCTTTTCGCCATGGCCTTCGTCGCGAATGCTCGCCGATGCGTCGGCATCGACTGTGCTTCGCTCCTCGCCCACGGACGAAAATCTCTCGACCATCCTCTGCCCAGAGATTTTGTTAGGTACTCTAAAACCGAAAAGGCCGACGCGAGAAGCGCCGGCCCTGAAGTGTCCGGCTCTCGTCAGTTGCCGAGGATCGCCGGCAGGCGCAGGCCCTTTTCGCGGGCGCAGTCGAGGGCGATATCGTAGCCCGCGTCCGCATGGCGCATGACGCCCGTGCCGGGGTCGTTCCAGAGAACGCGCTCCAGCCGGCGCGCCGCGTCGTCCGTGCCGTCGGCGCAGATCACCATGCCCGAGTGCTGGCTGAAGCCCATGCCGACGCCGCCGCCATGATGCAGCGAGACCCAGGTCGCGCCCGACGCGGTGTTGAGAAGCGCGTTGAGGAGCGGCCAGTCGGAGACGGCGTCCGAGCCGTCCTTCATGGCTTCCGTTTCGCGGTTGGGCGAGGCGACCGAGCCCGAATCCAGATGGTCGCGGCCGATCACGACCGGGGCCTTCAGCTCGCCGTTCCGAACCATCTCGTTGAAGGCGAGGCCGAGCTTGTGACGATCGCCGAGGCCCACCCAGCAGATGCGCGCCGGCAGGCCCTGGAAGGCGATGCGCTCGCGCGCCATGTCGAGCCAGCGGTGAAGGTGGTGATTGTCCGGCAGCAGCTCCTTCACCTTGGCGTCGGTCTTGTAGATATCCTCCGGGTCGCCCGACAGCGCCGCCCAGCGGAACGGGCCGACGCCCCGGCAGAAGAGCGGGCGGATATAGGCCGGCACGAAGCCGGGGAAGTCGAAGGCGTTGTCCAGCCCCTCGTCCTTGGCGACCTGCCGGATGTTGTTGCCATAGTCGAGCGTCGGCACGCCGGCATGGTGGAAGGCGAGCATGGCTTCGACATGGGTGCGCATGGAGGCGCGCGCCGCGCGCTCCACCGCCTTCGGGTCGCTTTCGCGCTTGGCGCGCCATTCGCCCATGGTCCAGCCGGCGGGCAAATAGCCGTTGATCGGATCGTGCGCCGAGGTCTGGTCGGTCACGATATCGGGCCGGATGCCGCGCTTCACCATCTCGGGCAGGATTTCGGCGGCATTGCCGAGCAGCCCCACCGATTTGGCCTCGCCCGCCGCTGTCCAGCGCTCGATCAGCGCCATGGCCTCGTCCAGCGTCTCGGCCTTCTCGTCGAGATAGCGGGTGCGCAGGCGGAACTCGATCGAGTCCGGATTGCATTCGATGGCAAGGCAGGACGCGCCGGCCATGACGGCGGCCAGCGGCTGCGCGCCGCCCATGCCGCCTAAGCCCCCGGTCAGCACCCACTTGCCGGTGAGGCTTCCGTCATAATGCTGACGACCGGCCTCCACGAAGGTCTCGTAGGTGCCCTGCACGATGCCCTGCGTGCCGATATAGATCCAGGAGCCGGCGGTCATCTGGCCGTACATGGCCAGGCCCCGCTTATCCAGCTCGTTGAAATGGTCCCAGGTCGCCCAGTGCGGCACGAGGTTGGAATTGGCGATGATGACGCGCGGCGCGTCCTTGTGCGTGCGGAAGACGCCGACCGGCTTGCCGGATTGGACGAGCAGCGTCTCGTCCTCGGTCAGGCTGCGCAGCGTCGAGACGATCCGGTCGAAATCGTCCCAGGTGCGGGCGGCGCGGCCGATGCCGCCATAGACCACCAGCTCGTGCGGGTTCTCGGCCACGTCCGGGTCGAGATTGTTCATGAGCATCCGCAGCGGGGCTTCGGTGAGCCAGCTCTTGGCCGAAAGCTCCGTTCCGGTGGCGGCGCGCACGGTGCGCGCATTGTGGCGCGGGTTGGCGTTCGACATGGCGTTCAACCTTTCAAACCGGCGCCGAGCGCCTCGATACGGGTGAGAAGCGTGGAGAGGACTGCGCGCAGCGGCCGGGCGCGCGCCTCGTCATAGGCGAAGGGCGGAGCCTCGGTGGCGAGATGGGTCGCTTGCGCCAGTTCCATCTGGATGGCGTGAACCCGATCGGCGGGCCGGCCGTAATGGCGCGTCGTCCAGCCGCCCTTGAAGCGGCCGTTGAGGACGGAGGTGTAGCCCTCCGCCGCCGCGCAGGTCTCGGCCGCCACGCGTTCGATCTCGGGCGCGCAGGTCGCGCCATTGTCCGTGCCGATGTTGAAATCGGGCAAGCGGCCTTCGAACAGGAAGGGGATGGTGGAGCGGATCGAATGGCAGTCGTAGAGAATGGCGAAGCCGTGCAGCGCCTTGACGCGCGCGATCTCGCCCGCCAGCGCCTCGTGATAGGGCTTGTGAAACTCGTCCCGCCGCCGGGCGATCTCGGCCTCGTCCGGCTCCTCGCCCTCGCGCCAGATCGGCACGCCGTCGAAATCGGTCAGCGGCACCAGTCCGGTCGTGTTCTGGCCGGGATAAAGGCTCGCGCCCGAGGGGTCGCGATTGGCGTCGATGACATAGCGATGGAACGTGGCGCGCACGGTGGTGGCACCCGGCAAGAGCCCGTCATAGAGGCGCTCGATATGCCAGTCCGTGTCGGCTAGGAGGCGGCCATTCTCGTTCAGCCGCGCGAAGATGTCGGCGGGGACCTCGGTGCCGGTGTGCGGCAGGCCGAGAAGGACGGGCGACGAGCCCTGGTGAATTTCCACGAGGCTCAAGCGGACATCCTTTCCGTTTTTAAGACCTGAGTCCCTTTGAAGACGCTCATGTGCAGCGGGTTGAAGCCGATGCGGTAGACCAGTTCCGCCGGGCTCCCGACATCCCAGACCGCGAGATCGGCCGACTTGCCGGCCTCGATGGTCCCCGTCTCGGCCAGAAGCCCGAGCGCCCGAGCGGCCTCGCGCGTCGTGCCCGCCAGGCATTCCTCGACCGTCAGGCGGAACAGGGTCGCGCCCATGTTCATGGTGAGAAGCAGCGAGGTCAGCGGCGAGGTGCCGGGGTTGCAGTCGGTGGCGAGCGCCATGTGCGTTCCGGCTCGGCGGAACAGGTCGATCGGCGGCGTCACGGTCTCGCGGATGAAGTAATAGGCGCCCGGCAGAAGCACGGCGACCGTGCCGCTCGCGGCCATCGCCACCGCGTCGGCCTCCGTGGCATATTCCAGATGGTCGGCCGACAGGGCTCCGTAGCGCGCGGCGAGCGCCGCGCCGCCGGCATGGGACAGCTGCTCGGCATGGAGCTTCACGGGCAGGCCGAGCGCGCGGGCGGCCTCGAAGACCTCGGCCATCTCCTCGGCCGAGAAGGCGATGCCCTCGCAGAACCCGTCCACCGCATCCACCAGCCCGCGCCGATGCGCCTCGTGAAGGCCGGGGATCGCGACCTCCCGGAGATAGTCGGCCTTGCGATCCTTGTATTCGGGCGGCAGCGCATGGGCGGCGAGCCAGCTGGTGCGCACGCGCACCGGGCGCAAGGTTTCGAGTCGGCGCGCGGCCTCCAGCATCCGGCATTCCGCCTCGATCTCCAGCCCGTAGCCGGACTTGATCTCGACCGTCGAAACGCCTTCGCTCAAAAGCGCATCCAGCCGGGGCAGAGTAGTTTCGGCCAATTCCTCGACTGAGAGCGTGCGCGTGGCCGCCAGCGAGGACACGATGCCCCCGCCTGCCCGCGCGATCTCCTCGTAGCTCGCGCCCGCCAGCCGCATCTCGAACTCGCGTGCGCGGTTGCCGCCATGGACCAGATGCGTGTGGCAGTCGATCAGCGCCGGTGTGACCCAGCGCCCGCCCAGATCGATGACATCAGCGCCCTCGCTTACGGGAAGCCCCGCGCGTGGCCCGGCATAGGCGATGCGCCCGTTCTCGATCAGCACCGCGCCGTCCTCCACGAGGCCGAGACCGGCGGAACCTTCGGCCAGGGTCGCAAGGCGCGCATTGGTCAGGACTTGGCTCATCGCAGGTCTCCTGAAAGAGCGGAATGAACTATGAGCGCGCCGGTCATTGCAGCCGCCGCAGCGTGCGCAGAAAGGCGGCGTCGATCGCCTCGTCGGCTGCATGGCGGCGCTCGGTGATCGCGAAGCGCCCGCTCACCACGACATCGCGCACCACATCGGCGGCGGCAAAGAGCCAGCGGTCGAGGATGGTGTCGCCCTCCTCCCCGTCCATCGCGGCCGCGATGAAGGGATGGGAACCGTCCAGCACGATGAAATCGGCGGGCGCGCCAATGCTGAGCCCGTGCGCGGCCAGACCGCAGGCCTGCGCCCCGCCCGCCAGCGCCGCGTCGAACAGAGTGCGCCCGGCCGAGGAGCCCGGCCCCGCCACGAGGCGGTTGCGGCGTCGATCGCGCAGGCGCTGACCATATTCCAGAAGGCGCAGTTCTTCCGCGACGCTGGTGGCCACATGGCTGTCGGTGCCGATGCCGAACCGGCCGCCGGCGGCCCGGAAGGCGGTCGCGGGGAAGATGCCGTCGCCGAGATTGGCTTCGGTCGCCGGGCACAGACCCGCCACCGCTCCGGACGCGGCCAAACGCTCCGTCTCGCCGGGCGTCATATGCGTGGCGTGGATGGCGCACCAGCGCTCGTTCACGTCCACCTCATCCAGCAGCCATTCCACCGGCCGCCGACCGCTCCAGGCGAGGCAATCCTCGACCTCGCGCTCCTGCTCGGCAACGTGAATGTGGATCGGCCCGTCCGTCGTTTCCGCCGCCAGGATCGCGGCGATCTCGCCGGGGGCTGCGGCGCGCAGCGAATGGAGAGCCAGTCCCAATGTCGCGCCCGCCTCGCGGCAGGCCGGGGCGAGCCGGTCGAGAAGCGCCAGAAATCCATCGACATCGTGCAGGAACGGCCGTTGCCCCTCGCCCGGCTCCGCGCCGCCGAAATTCGAATGGGCGTAGAAGACCGGCAGATGCGTGAGGCCGATGCCGGCCGTGGCCGCCGCAGCGAGGATGCGATGCGAGGTTTCGGCGGGGTCGGCATAGACCACGCCGCCCGCGCCATGGTGGAGATAGTGGAACTCCGCGACACGCGAGAAGCCGCCCTTCAGCATCTCGACATAGAGCTTGGCCGCGATCGCCTCGATATCCTCCGGGCGCATCAGCGCGACCGTGCGATACATCTGCGCGCGCCAGGTCCAGAAGCTGTCATCGCCCGGCCCCGCCCGCTCGGCCAGCCCCGCCATGGCGCGCTGAAAGGCATGCGAATGCAGGTTCGACAGGGCGGGCACCACCGGCCCGGCAAGCCGCTCGCCCGCGCCCGGCGCCATGCCGGACGCGACCGCCGCGATGCGTCCGTCGGCACCGATATCGATCGCGACGTTGCGCGCCCAGCCATCGGACAGAAGCGCCATCGGACAGAAGAAACGCGAGGTGGGTGATCGCATGACAGGTCCAAGATCGGGTAAGTTGCCTATACAAGATTGCTGATTTTTGGGTCGGCTACAAGTCGGCTCTGGCGAAACGGTGCGAACTTGTCTTTATATCCGAGGGACGTGATGCCAAGGGAGGGTTCGAGCCTGTCGATCGAAGACGCCAGCGAGGGCCGGTCGGAGCCGCAGCGCCCGCTCTACGAGACGCTGAAGGACCATGTGCGCGGCCGGGTGGAGTCGGGCGAATGGCCGGCGGGCCACCGCGTGCCCTCGGAAAACGAGTTCGTGGAGATGCTGGGCGTCAGCCGGATGACGGTGAACCGCGCCCTTCGGGAACTCGCGACCGAGGGTCTCCTGCTGCGCATCCAGGGCAAGGGCTCCTTCGTCGCGCCCAAGAAGCGCAGCTCGCTGTTCCAGGGCGTTCCCAATATCGCGGACGAGATCGGCGCGCGCGGCGGCGCGCATTCGGCGCAGATCATCCTCCTGCAGGAGGAAGTCTGCGGACCGGAACTGGCCGAAGTGCTGGAGGTCGAGACCGGAACGCGGGTGGCGCATTCGGTGATCGTCCACCGCGAGGACGAATTGCCGATCCAGATCGAGGACCGCTTCGTTCATCTGCGCTTTGCGCCGGATTATGGCGCACAGGATTTCACCCTCGTCACGCCCAACAGCTATCTCTCGGCCGTCGCGCCCATCGTGCGGGCCGAGCAGGTCATCGAGGCGATCAGCGCCACGCCTTGGGAATGCAAGCTTCTGGCCATCGCCAAGTCGGAGCCCTGCCTCCTCGTGCGCCGTCGCACTTGGTGCGAGTCCGGCGTCGTCTCCACCGTGCGCCTTCTCTATCCCGGCAGCCGCTACCGGCTGGAAACGGGAGGATAGCGGTCTTCGGTCCAAGCCGGGCGCGGCCTCCCATTGGAAATCCGCAAGACGACACGAGTACGAGAGCCCTCCACATCGTCCAAAGATAAGCCGAGGGCATTTGCACCCAACCTACCGAACCGGGCCGCGGTTCGAGGTCAGTGCCAACAGCTCCACCGAAGCTTGTCCCTCCGGGCGACGATCCGTTTATCGTATGGCGGACGGGCATTGCGTCCCGTCCGGCATCCGCTCAGGCGCCGCGCAACGCATCGACGGGCTGCCCAAGGCGGCATAGCCGCGCTGACGCTTCTGGCGCAGGAGGTCAAGGAACAGAAGCACGGCGGCGTCTTCGGTTTCGCAAGGATGCGTCATGGAGCGCCCGTGCGTGCCGATCCGCCCCCATCGACGCACGAGGCAGATTTCCCCGAACAGGCTCGGCTCGATCGACAGGCTGTAGAAGCGGGCCATGTTCCGGTCCGCGTCCCTGCGTTCGATATAGAGGCGGTAGCGATGCGTGATCATGCGGGCGATTCTCCCGCACGGCGCGTCGGCCGGCCAATTCATTTTCGGAATCGATGGCGTCCGAGGGATTCACGGCTCTGATGGCGATTTCCCACGCGAGGCGGCTTGCAATTTCTCGGCATCACAGTATACTTTGCGATGTAAAGTTCTTGGAGTTTGGGATGCGCGAGCTGAACGAGGCCCTGGCCGACATCGAGGCGATCCGCCGCCGCATGGCGGCTGGAACCGAGTTCCGGGGCTTCGGCCCGACGGCGCTGGCCGCAACGGCCGGGATCGCGCTCGCGACGGCCGGGCTTCAGCTCCTGGTTCCGCCTGCCACGGCGCTCACCTTCTTCGTCGGGTGGATCGTCGCCGCCGTTCTTTGCGTGGTGTTGATCGCGGTGGAGATGGTGCTGCGCACCGGCCGCGCCCATGGCGGCCTGGCCGACGCGATGCTGCATCAGGCGATCCAGCACTTCCTGCCGGCCGGCTTTGCGGGGGCGGCCTTCGCCGCCATCATCGCCCGCTTCTCGCCCGATCAAGCCTGGCTGATCCCCGGTCTGTGGCAGGTTCTGGTCGGGCTCGGCCTCTTTGCCGCCGCTCCGTCCCTGCCGAGGGGCGCGATGCTGGCAGCGGCCTGGTACTTCGTCTGCGGCTTTGCGGTGATGATGATGCTGGCCGGCCAATCCACGATCTCGCCCTGGGCCATGGCCCTGCCCTTCGCCATCGGCCAGACCGTTCTGGCCCTCGTCATCCATCGCGCTTCGGGGTCTGACCATGCCGGGCTCTGAGACGTCCGCCCCCTTCGCCTATGACGGGCTCGACCGCGTGATCCACGAAAAGGCGCGGCTCGGCGTCATGACCTCGCTGGCCGGGCAACCCAAGGGTCTCGGCTTTGCCGATCTCAAGCGCCTCTGCGGCCTGACGGACGGCAATCTCAGCCGCCATCTCCAGGTTCTGGAAGAGGCCGGCTTCGTGCGCATCGACAAGAGCTTCAGCGGCAAGCGGCCGGTGACGACCTGCTTCCTGACCGAGAAGGGCCGGAAGAGCTTTCTCGACTATCTCGCCATTCTGGAACAAGTGGTGCGCGACGCCGCCAGCGCGTCGAAGCGCGGCCAGACCGACCTCTCCCCCAAACCCGCCTGAACCCTCCCCTTTTTATTTAACCGGAGACTTTGCAATGCAAAGCGCTTTCCAAAACGGAATTCACCTCGGTCTGATCATGGACGGCAACGGGCGCTGGGCCACGCAGCGCGGCCTGTCGCGCAGCCAGGGTCACCGCGCCGGCGTGCGCGCCATCCGGCCGATCGTGGAAGCGGCAAAGGACATGGGCGTCGGCACACTGACGCTCTATGCCTTTTCCGGCGACAATTGGCAGCGCCCGGCGCCGGAAGTGGCCGTTCTCATGTCGCTGATGAAAACCTATCTCGCCGAGGAGATCGACGCGCTCGCCGCCTCCGGCGTGCGGCTTACCGTAATCGGCCGGCGCGACCGCCTCTCCGCCTCGCTGCGCCGCGCGATCGCAACCGCCGAAGCCCGCTCCGCCAAAGCCAGTGCGCTGCATCTTCGCATCGCCTTCGATTATTCGGCGCGCGACGCCATTCTCCAGGCCGCGCGGCAGGCGACGGCCGAGACAACGCACGAGGATTTTGCGGCGCTGGTGTCATCCGGTGCGCCGGATGTCGACCTGATCGTGCGCACGGGCGGCGACCAGCGGCTCAGCGACTTTCTCCTGTTCGAAAGCGCCTATGCCGAACTCCTCTTCACGCCCCGGCTCTGGCCGGACTTCCAGCCGGAGCATCTGAAGGAGGCGCTGCGCGACTTCGCCACCCGCCAACGCCGCTTCGGCGCGCTGCCGGCAGAGGCCGTCGCGGCGTGAGCCAGGTGTCGATCGCAAGGCGGGTCGGCCTTTCAGGGATTCTGCCTCGGCTGGGTCCACGCGGGCCTGTGTCGCGCCGCCGCGTCGGGCGCTCGCTTCTGGTGATCGGCGCGCTGTGGGCGGGCGCGGGCCTTCTGTCGGCGACAGATGCGCCGGCGCTGCAAGCCTTCGGGCTCGGTCTGGCGTTTCCGGGCGGCGGCTTCAGCCTGTGCGGCAAGCTCGGCTCGCAGATCGACACCACGGCGCTCGGGATGGGCGGTGCGGTCGCGGCGGCCTTCGGTCTCGCCGTGTTTCTCTGGTTCGCCACCGGGAATCTCATGGCCCCGCCCCTGATCTGGCTCGCCTCGGCCATCGGTGCGGCCGCCTACGCCGTTACGCATGGATGCCTGTCGGCGGAGAGCGCATGGCTTCCGGCGCTCGGTCTGGCGTCAGGGATCGCTCTGGCGGGGCTGGGCGTCTCGTATCGCCGTCCGTATGCGGTCCCGCCCGCGCCCATCCCGCCGGCAAAGCTCTGGCACGCAGCGCCCGAACCTGCGCTCCCCCCGGACCTATCCGACAGCGATCTCGCCCGGCTGCGCTTTCTTCTCGACCGCGCCTTGCAGCCGCTGGAGCGCTTCGACGGGTTCGAGCGGCTCGATCCGTTTCAGTCCGCCGCCCTGCGCTATCAACTGCAATTCGCCGGCTATGCGCTCGCCATGGTCCAGCGGCATCAGCTGCCGGCGCTCGGGGCCTATCTCACACAGGCGCAGGTGAACCTGATCGAAAAGGCGCGCGATCACCGCGTCTGGCGCTATTGGGCGCTCGAGAGCCTCTGGGGGCGCGGGCGGCCCGACGCCAACCCGTTCTCGTCGGACAATGTCATGTATACGGGCTTTTGCGGCGCGCAGATCGCGCTGTTTCAGGCGGCATCCGGCGATCGGCGCTACAGCGTGCCGGGGGCCTTTTCGCTCCGGCACCCGTCCGGTGCGGTCTTCGAGGCGAACCTGCCCGGGCTGGCGGGACGTCTCGCCCGGCAACATGCCACCTCGCCCTTCGGCCTCATCGCCTGCGAGCCGTACTGGCTCTTTCCGGTCTGCAACAGCCTGTCCTATCTCGCGCTCGCCGCGCAGGACGCGCAGGCCGGAACAAGCGTCTGGCAGGATATGGCGGCGCGTCAGCGGGCCCTGCTCCTGGATGAGTTCCGCGATGCGTCCGGGCGCTTCGTCACCTGCCGCTCCCGCCTGACGGGCTTTGCCATGCCGCCGATCGGCGGGGTGTTGACGCAGCTTCTGCCGAGCTTTTTCCTCAACTCCACGCTGCCCGATGTCGCGCGGGAGAACTGGAGCCGCCTGCGCGGCAATTTCCTGCGCGCCGATGGACGCGCGCGGCTGGATCGCCTCTGGCCCATCGATGTCGGCAATTATCGCTTCACACGGATCGCCGGCCTCTGCGGCGCGGCCGCGACCGCCGTGGAGATGGGCGATGGAGAGGTGGCGGCGGCGATGCTGGATGCGCTGGAGGTCGGTCATCCCATGCGGATCGTGGGCGGCGTCGGGCATCGACCGCACGCCTCGATCTGGTCCCACGCCTTCGAGATCATGGCGCGGTGCGGCCGGTCCGATGGCCTGCACGATCTGGCGCTCCAGCCGGCCGCGCCTGATACCACGCCGCATATCGCGTCCTGCCCCTATCCGGCCGCGATGGTCGCGAAGGCCGTGGCGCGGGACGGCGGGCTGGACATGGTGCTGGTTCGCTCTGGCGGACGCGATCCGGTGTCGATCGGCTTGGGCGGTCTTCGCCCGTCGCGCGCCTACCGCCGCTCGGACAACTGTTCCATTTTCATGAGCGCGCCGGACGGAACGGCCGGTCTCGAATTCATGCTCGAAGCGCGGCAGCGGATCACGATCCGCGAGGCGGCGTGATGGCCTGCTGCATCCTCGCCGGCCTGCTTCTCGGCAGTGCGCTCAGCCTGGCGCGCGCCCTTCGCGGCCTCTTCTCGCACCGCGCCGACCCTCTGGACTGGAGATTGGACCCATGACGCCTGCCATCGATGCGCCCCTCCCCTCGCCTTCCTATCTCAGGCAGCGGCTGCACAGCTTCGGGCATGCGCTTTCGGGCATTGGCCATATGCTGGCGACGCAACCCCACGCGCGGATTCATCTCGCGGCCGTCGCCGGTGTGATCGCCGCTGGCTGGGCGCTGCGGATCGACGCGGGAGACTGGATGGCGCTGGCACTCGCCTGCGGCCTGGTTCTGGCACTGGAGGCGGTGAACACGGCGATGGAGCATCTCTGCGATGTCGTCTGTCCCACTTGGAGCGGGGATGTGCGCCGGGCGAAGGATGTCGCGGCGGGCGCGGTGCTGCTGGCGGCCGGGGCCGCCTTGATCGTCGGGCTTCTGATCGTGTTCAAACATCTCAGCTGAGGTGGAACGACCGGGCGGGCTTTAAGCGCCGCCCGGCCGAAAATCCTCAGGCCGCGCGATAGCGTTCCAGCCAATGGGCGTAGGGCGCGGGCAGCGTCCAGGCGCCCTTCTCGACACCGAGTTCCAGCGCGGCGCGGTAGGGCCAGTGCGGGTCGGCCAGAAGCGGGCGGCCGAGGGAGACGAGATCGACCTTCTCCTCCGCCACCAGCGCCTCGGCCTGCGCCGCGCCGCTGACGAACCAGCTGGTGGTGACCGGCAGGTCGGCTTCGCGGCGCACGCGCTGGGCGATGTCGGCCATGAAAGCCGGGCCCCACGGCACGTTCGCCGTCGGCGTCGAGAAGCCGATGCTGACATCGATCAGATCCAGCCCGCCCGCCTTGAAGCGGCGGATCATCTCGATGCCCTCTTCCAGATCGTTCGAACCGTCGAATTCGGTGACGCCGAAGCGCGCGGTCAGCGGCAGGTTCTCCGGCCAGACCTCGCGCACGGCGGCGAGCGTTTCCAGAAGAAAGCGCGCCCGGCCCTCGAAGTCGCCGCCATAGGCGTCCTCGCGCTGGTTCGACCATGTGGAGAAGAAGCTCTGCGCGAGATAGCCATGGGCGAAGTGCAGCTCCAGCCATTCGAAGCCGGCGGCCAGCGCCCGGCGGGCCGTGGCGACAAAATCGGCCTTGACGCGCTCGATGTCCGTCAGCGCCATCGCGCGCGGCACCTTCGGAAGGTTCGCGCCGAAGGCGACGGCCGAGGGCGCGATCGTCTCCCAACCGCGCGGGTCGCCCGCCGCGATGTGATCGTCGCCCTCCCACGGGCGGTTGGCGCTCGCCTTGCGGCCGGCATGGGCGATCTGGATGCCCGGCACCGCGCCCGCCGCCTTGATGGAGGCGACGGCCTTGGCCCAGGCCTCGCCCTGCTCGTCGGTCCACAGACCGGCGCAGCCGGGCGTGATGCGCCCTTCCGGCGCGACGGCGGTGGCTTCCGCGATCACCAGACCCGAGCCGCCGCGCGCCAGCCCCGCCAGATGGACATGGTGCCAGTCGTTGATGAGGCCTTCATCGGCCGAATATTGGCACATGGGGGAGACGACGATGCGGTTGCGAAGCTCCACGTCTTTGAGGCGGAAGGGCGTGAACAATGACGACATGCTGATGTCCTTGAGCGGGGCGGCGAGATCACCGTGCGTCCATTCGATAGTTCGAAAATAGTCGAACGTTGAGCCTTCGGCAAGGGCGTGCTAGGATCGGGCGTGCGTGCCATCCATCATCCCGACATCAAGGACGTCGTTCTGAGCCGAGTGCTGTATGCGCTCAGCGACCCCGTGCGGCTCGGCGTCGTGCGCCAGCTGGCGCAGGAGGGCGAGGCGACGTGCTCGGCGCTCGATGGCGGCCGGCCAAAATCCAGCATGTCGCATCATTTCCGCGTCCTGCGGGAAGCCGGCCTCGTGCGCACCCGCACGGACGGGCCGGCCCATATGAACGAGCTGCGCCGCCAGGACATCGAGGCGCGCTTTCCCGGCCTTCTCCAGGCCGTGCTCTCGGCTCCGCCGGAAGCCGGCGAAGAGGGCTGACCCGTCAGCCCTCCGTCAGGGGCACGCTATGGCGGGGCGACCAGGAGAGCGTAACGGCATCGCCCGGTGCGCGCGGGCGCGCGTCGCGGTTCTGCGCGAAGATGCGGAACCGCAAACCGCCGTCGGCTTCCGCCTCATAGGTCAGCGCCGTGCCGGCATAGATCGCCGCGGTGATCGTGCCGCGAAGCTGGTTGAGAGCTTCGCCGCCCGCCTCGGCATCGTCGCGCAGGTCGATCTTCTCGGGCCGGATCGCGAGCGTCACGGGCTGGCCGGGCGCGGGCAGCGGCAAGGCGCTGGCGATGCGCGCGCCGTTCACCAGCACCACGCCGCCCTCGGCGACCGTGCCCTGCACGATGTTCGTGTCCCCCAGAAACTCGGCGGCAAAGCGCGTGGTCGGGCGCTCGTACACCTCCGCCGGCGCGCCCATCTGCACGATCCGGCCGCGATCGAGGATCGCCACCTTGTCCGACAGGCTCAGCGCCTCCTCTTGATCATGCGTGACGAAGATCGTCGTCAGCCCGCTTTCGCGCTGGATGCGCAGAAGCTCGACCTGCATTTCCTGTCTCAGGCGGCGGTCGAGCGCCGACAGCGGCTCGTCGAGCAGAAGGACGCTCGGCCGGGTGACGATGGCGCGGGCGAGCGCCACGCGCTGCTGCTGACCGCCCGAAAGCTGTTTCGGCTTGCGATCGCCGAAGCCTGCAAGGCGCACCATCTCCAGCGCCCGCGCGACTTCGCTTCGCGCCTGATCGCCCCTGACGCCGCGCTGCGCCAAGCCGAAGCCGACATTGCCCGCGACGCTCATATGCGGAAACAGGGCGTAGGATTGAAACACCATGCCGATATGGCGCGCCCAGACGGGCACATCCGTCACATCCCGCCCGCCGATCGCGACCGTGCCGCGATCGGGCGCGACGAAGCCGGCGATGATGCGCAGAAGCGTCGTCTTGCCCGAGCCGGACGGCCCGAGCAGGCTGGTGAAGGAGCCCGCCGCGAAATGCGTGGTGATATCGGACAGGACGTTGGCTGCCCCGAAGCTCTTCGCCACATGGGAGACGTCAACGGCTGTCACGGCGGGCTCCAAGTCTGGCAAAGAGGGCGAAGAGAAGGAAGAGCGTGATCGAGCCGCCGAGAAGGATGGTGCAGATCGCGTTGATCTCCGGCGTGAAGCCCTTGCGGATCGCCGAGTAGATCTCGACCGGCAGGGTCGAGAAGCCGGGCGTCGCCAGGAAATAGGATACGACGAACTGATCCAGCGAAACGGCGAAGGCGAAGAGCGCCGCGCCCAGAATGCTCGGCAGAAGCAGCGGCAGCGTCACGCGCAGAAAGGCCGAGGCCGGCCGCGCGCCAAGACTCATGGCCGCCTCCTCCAGATCGGTGCGGATCGTGGCGAGACCGGTGCCGACCACCAGCACGACATAGGGAATGGCGAGCGCGACATGGCCGATCAGGATGGCATGGAAGCCGCGCCCGATGCCGGTCCAGAAGAAGAAGACCAGCATGGCCGTGCCCGTGATCAGCCAGGGAATGGCGATCGGCGGCAGAAGCAGGAGGCGCAGCCAAGTCTTGGCCCGGAACTCGCGCCGCGACAGGGCGACGGCGGCCAGCGTACCGAGGCTGGTCGCGATGGCGGAGGTGATCAGCGCGATAAAGACGCTGTTCCAGCTAGAGCGCAGGAGCTTGGCGTTGTCGCCGAGCGCCTCGTACCAATGGGTCGTGAAGCGGAAGGGCAAGGCGTAGAGCGGCGACTCGTTGAAGCCCATCGCCACCAGAACCGCGATGGGCAGATAGAGAAACACGAGCACGGCGACGAGATAGGTGCGGGCGGCGAACTTCATCTTACAAAGCCGCGTTGCGCTTGAGGACACCGGAAAAGGTCGCGAAAATGCCCAGCACCACGGCGAGAATGGTGAAGGACAAAGCCGCGCCGAGCGGCCAGTTGAAGGCCTGCGTGAACTGCTCCTCGATCACCGTGCCGAGCGTCACGCCCTTGGTGCCCCCCAGGATGCGCGGCTCCATGAAGGCGCCGATGACGGGCACGAAGATCAGGATGGAGCCGGAAATCAGGCCGGGCGCGGCCAGCGGCACCAGGATCTTGAACAGCACTGTCCACCAGCGCGCGCCCAGGCTTTCGGCAGCCTCCAGAAGGGCGTCGTCGATCGAGACCAGCGCGACGTAGCAGGTCAGCACCATATAGGGCAGATAGCCGTGGACGAGGCCGAGCACGATGGCCGGCAGCGAATAGAGAAAACCGACCGAGGGCGCGTCCGCCCAGAGCGCGCGGATGGCCGTGTCGAGAAAGCCACCCTCCCGGATCACCATGGTCCAGGAGAAGACGCGCACGAGCCCGTTGGTCCAGAAGGGCAGGATCACGAGGATCAGCAGCACCTCGCGCACGCGGCCGGCGGTCGCGCGCACGAGGGCCAGCGCAGCGAGAAAGCCCAGAACCGCGCAGATCGCCGTCGTCCAGAGCCCGATCAGGAGCGATGTCCAGGCAACGCCCAGGAGATAGGGCTGATCGATGAAGGCGCGGTAGTTCTTGAGCGTGAAGACCACTTGCCTTTTGCCCATCGGCGTGCCGCTCAGAAAACTGAACAGCAGCATGGCGCCGAGCGGCAGCAGCACGGCGAGCGTCAGCCAGGCATAGGTCGGCAGGAGAAGGGCGACCGTCGCCACCCAATCCGGCCAGCGCCCCCCGGCGCGCCGAGCCGCGCCATCGACGCGGTTCGGCACGGCGCTGGCCTCATCGGGCATAGGACGCCTTCACCTCCTGCCAGAGATTGCTAAAGGCCTCGCGCCGCTCGTCCGGCTGCGGCGCCATGATCGTCATGGTCTCCAGATATTTCGGGTCGTGAACCCGGCGGTTGAGATCGTCCGCCGGCAGCTTGTCCATCGCCGCCGCATTGGCCGAAGCGGGCGCGCCGACCTTGGTCGCCCATTCGAAATAGAATTCGGGGTCGATCATGTAGTTGATGAAGGCCCGGGCATTCTCCTTGTTCTCGCTGGTGGCGGGGATCGCCAGCGTGTCGAGCCAGCCGACCGCCCCCTCCTTGGGCACCACGAAATCCACCGGCAGCTTGAAATTGCGGCGCGAGCGGACCGACGCGCCGGACCAGTAGACCGACAGGTCGAACTCGCCCGCCGCAAAGGTCTTGTTCCACTGGTCCTCGCTGGTCCAGATCGTCTTGACGTTGGGCTTCAGGCTTTTGAGCCAGTCGGTGACGGCTTTCAAATCCTTGGGGTCGTTCATGTCCTGCCCGGTCATGAAGGCCCCGACCGCCACGTTGGTGACCGCATCGTCGAACAGCGCGACCTTGCCGGCATAGGCGGGGTCGGCCAGCGCGCCGTAGCTGTCCGGCTTCGGGCGCCCCTCGCGCACAGCCAGCGCGTTCATGCCCCAGACCCAGGGAACGCCGTAATGCTTCCCGTCCACCGTGAAGTTCGGGTGGTCGGCGAGCTTGGCCGGCACGCCCGCGACATTCGGGATGGTGGCATAATCGATCGCGTCCAGAAGATCGTCCGCCACGGCCTGGCGCGTGCGCGCCGTGTTGACCACGACCACGTCATAGGCGCCGGGATTGGTCCTGAGCTTGGTCAGCATCTCGGACTCGGCGTTGTAGTAGTCGTGGACCACCTCAATGCCGGTCTTCTGCTTGAAGGCTTCCACAGCCCATTTCTCGTCCGTGCCGTAGCCCTGCCAGTTGAGAACGGTCACGGTTCCCGCCGCGCGCGCGGGGCGCAGGCCGAGGCCCAGCCCGGTGGCGGCCACTGCGCCAGCGCCCATCAGGGTCAGAACATCGCGTCTGTTAGGCTGCATGTGAGTCACTCCCGGTTGGTGGCAGGCGAGATACGAGGCAAGCGACGGAGCCCTCGGGCGACGAATCTCCCGCGCCACGACCGGCCCCCAAGCCGCTGCGTCAGAAGTGGGAGCAGCCCCGTGCCCCGATGTCCAGATGAAACAGCGCATCGCGAGCCCCGCCGCGCACGTCATTTCCCATTTGCGCGAAGCGGCCTTGCATGGGACGAGAGCGCGGATGCCCTTGCGGCATCCTCCTGATCGACCGAGTTCGGACCGCCGCCCATGTTCCTCGACAAGAATGCTCCCATCGCCAGCGCCTGGAACACCTGGTCGGATCGGCCGGGCGAGTTCACCTTTCTGCCGCTCGGCGTGCGCCTCGCGCCGGTTCTGTATTCGGCCAAGGCGGAGCGCGCGACGACGATCCGCGCACCGGATGAAATCCGCTTCGGCCATCATGGGCTCGCCGGAGAGCGCGTGGACTTCGAAACGCGCTTTGCCGAAACATGCCTCGCCTTCACCTACGAGAAGCCCGATCCCTTCACCCTTCGCGGCGAATGGACGGTGCGCGAGGCCGGCGAATGGGGCCTGCGCCATTGGGTGACGCTCTGCCTCTCGGCCGAGGGCGGCAACGCGGTTCAGTACGACGCGCACACTGGCATTGCCGTGGTGGAGGTCGATTTCCGTTTCGTGGCGCTGGCGGCCAGCGACCTTCCGGTGCTCGGCACGGGCCACGAAAGCGTCGCCGCGCTGGTGGAAGATTTCGACCGCAACGGCTATTTCGACAAGTCCACCCGCGCGAGCGTCGCGCCGCTGATCGCGCTGCGCTTCAACCTCGAAATGACGCCGCGCCTTCGCTTCGCGGCCGCCGTCGCCGACAGCCGCGACCTCGCCATCGCCCACGCGCAAGCCGCGCTCGCGAAGGAGATGGGCTCAGCGCCGGCGCTCCACACCGGCCGCCATGCCGGCGCGCTGGATGCGGTGCGCGACGTGATCGGCTGGAACACGGTCTATGACCCGCACAACCGGCGGCCCGTGACGGCCGCCAGCCGCATCTGGGGCCTTGGCGACGCCGTCTGGTTCAACGACCAGTGCTTTGCCGGGCTGATGGCGGGCCTGATCGACCCGGCACTGGGTCAGCACAATTTCGAGGTGGCGATGACGAGCGCGACCCCGCAAGGCAATATCGCCTGCCTCGTCAATCCGAAGGACGCCTGGGTCGATCGCACACAGGCCCCGCATGGGGCCTTCATGGCCTGGATGATGTACCAGCGCAGCAGCGACCGCGCCTTTCTGGCCGATGTGTTCGAGCCGCTGGCGCGCAACCAGCTCTGGTGGCGCAACCACCGCGACCCCGACGGGCGCGGCCTCGTCTCCTGCGGCACCTCGGATTGGGGCGACGGCATGTATCGCGGCACCGCCTTCGGCGCGCGCAACGAAACCGGCATGGACAATTCGCCGACCCATGACGAAGCGCGCTACGATCCGGAAACGCGCACGCTCTCGCTTCTCGATGTCGGGCTGAATTCGGCGCTGGCGCTCGACGCCGAAATGCTGGCGCGCATCGCCGCCGAGCTGGGCCAGACCAAAGACGCGACGAGTTTCGCGGTGCTCGCCGAAACGACGCGCGCGCTGATCCGCACCGAGCTTTGGGACGACACGCGCGGCCTCTTCGCCAACCGCCAGCGCGATGGCGGCTTCGTGCGCAGCGTCTCGCCGACGAGTTTCTTCCCGCTTCTCTGCGGCGCGGCCAATGGCGCGCAGGTCGAGCGCCTGCTCGCCCATCTGGCCGATCCCGACATGTTCGGCGGCCCCCTCCCCTTGCCCAATGTCTCGCGCGACGATCCGGCCTATGCCGAGCAGATCTATTGGCGCGGGCGCATCTGGCCGAACGTGAATTATCTCGTCTGGCAGGCGCTGCGCCGCAGCCACTGCCATGCGCAAGCCTCGGAGCTGGCCGAGCGCAGCTACGCCCTGTTCGAACAGTCCTGGAC